>JAUWIO010000123.1 GCA_030605305.1 Actinomycetes bacterium | reverse complement strand
GAGGGATGGTTGGGAGAACTCAGCTCCATCGGCTTGACGACGGTCACCGGACGGGACGTTACGCTGACAGACAAGGGCGAGACAGCGGTCCTGGCGGTCGTGCGCAAGCACCGCCTTTCTGAGCGGTTCTTGACCGACGTATTAGGGCTCCCCTGGGAGAAGGTACATGATGAAGCGTGCCGGTTCGAACACATCGTTTCCGATGACGTCGAAGATGGGTTGGAGCGGCTACTGGACAACCCGGACACTTGTCCTCACGGCCACCCTATCCCGGCAAAGGACGGGGCGATCCTCGAAGAGCCATCGACGCCTTTGGCCGATTGCGGAGCGTCGGATCAAGTCAGGATCGTGAAGGTTTTCGAGGATGATCCGGAAATGCTCAAATACCTGGCAACACTCGGTCTCCTCCCGAATGTCGATCTGAAGATCGAGGAAGTGGGGCCTTTCAACGGCCCGCTCCTGATAAGCGTCGGCGCCGCCCAATACGCATTAGGGCGAGATGTAGCCGCCCAAATAATGGTCCGCATAATTTAAGTCGGTGGTCCCGCAAAGTTTTCCCACGAGCCGCTCCCAAACGAGAAGGTGGTTCGATGTCCAACAATAGCACGGAGGCGATGGCTTCACTCAAGCAAGATGTCGACTACACTTTCGCCCTGGCAGGCAATCCTAATGTCGGCAAATCCACGCTCTTCAATCATCTGACCGGACTGAGCGTAACCACAGCGAACTACGCCGGGAAAACCGTCAGCCTTAATATCGCTAAGACTGACTTCAGAGGGTCACGGATCGGTATTATCGATTTGCCTGGAACCTACGCGATCGGCGCGGTCTCCGAAGACCAATGGGTGGCCCGTCAGGCCATTCTCGACGGCGACCCCGATGTCGTCATCGCTATTCTAGACGCGACCAACCTGAGGCGAAACCTTTATATGATCCTGCAATTCTTAGACCTCGGGTTCCCCATGGTCGTCGCTCTCAACCTCGTCGACCAAGCGGAGCGCCAAGGGCTGGACACCGATATCGAACTCCTCTCCGAACGTCTCGGGCTACCCATTGTATCCACGGTAGCCAACCGTGGCCAAGGCGTAGAGAAGCTGATGGCCAAGGCCGTTGAGACCGCCACCGCAGTCCGAGAGCGAAGCAGCCCCGTGCCGGCCAATGCGACCGGCCCCTGCGAATGCGGGCAAGACGGTTGTGACTGCGTCGGTCCGGCGATTCAGGATCGACCTGACCGCCCTCCGTATAGCCGAAATATCGAGGAAGCCATCGTCCGCATCGAGGCCGCGCTGCAAGATTCGTGCACCGATCGGTCTTGGCCCAGCGCCCTGTCGGGGCGGGCGCTCAGTATCTTGCTGCTTGAGGAAGACAGTGAGTTCCTGAAACTGGTAGACGATCTTCCAGGAGGAAGCGAGGTTGTCGCAGTCGCTCGTCGAGAATCCTCCGGGTTGCAGGCTGGGTCCGAAACGGCTTCGATCAGGCTGACACGGGAACGCCACGCTATAGCGGACGCCATTGCCGGCGAGACACAGGCGACGACCGAGCGCGAGGGACTGTCTTGGGGCGAGCGCCTTTGGCGTTATACCACCGCTCCGGTTTCCGGGCTGGCCATGCTCGCGGCCACTCTGACTTTTATCTTCATCTTCATGTTCTACGTCGGCACTATGCTCGCTGAAAACTTCTCAGCCGCTTGGGCCGTAACGATGTCGCCGGTGATCGGCTGGTTTATCACCCTCGTCGCTGGACAAACACTGGCTGCCAGGATCTTGAGCTGGGGACTGGATGCAGGCGTCGAAGCGACGCTCGCAGTGGGTATTCCTTATGTCCTCACCTTCTACTTCATGCTGGCATTCCTTGAGGACAGCGGTTATCTGAACTCAGTGGCGTTTCTTACGGACAGACTCATGCACCGCTTCGGGCTCCACGGACGGGCGATGATACCGCTAGTGGCCGGTCTGGGGTGCAATGTTCCGGCCATAGTCGGCACCAGGGTCCTGGCCACCGAAAGGGAGCGGATCGTCGCCTCGACCTTGATAACCTTAGTGCCGTGTAGCGCCCGCACGGCCGTCATTATCGGCAGCCTGGCCTTTGTCGGCGGCTGGCAGCCGGCGGCCGCCATCTACGCGATAGTCTTTGCCCTCATCATCCTGGTCGGTATTGCGCTCGACCGTATGCTGCCGAACCAATCGCACGGTCTGGTGATGGAAATGTTTCCATTCCGGATGCCTTCCCTTAAAACGGTCGTCAAGAAGACTTGGCATAGGTTCAAGCACTTCATTACTGCCGCCGCTCCGATCATCGTCGCCGGCAGCCTGATCCTCGGGGCCCTCTACGAGACCGACTACTTATGGAAACTCTCCGCACCGCTGGCCCCGGTGGTCGAGGGCTGGCTCGGGCTGCCCGCCGTCGCCGGACTGACGCTGCTTTTCGCGATCTTGCGCAAGGAACTGGCGCTGCAGTTGCTGGTGACTCTGGCCATAGTCCAATATGGCGCGGGCGCCAAGAACCTGTCGACCTTCATGGACCCGAATCAACTCTTCGTCTACGCCCTGGTCAGTACGATTTACATACCGTGTGTTTCGACGATCGCCATCCTGGCCCGTGAGCTGACATGGAAGCGGGCGCTCTTGATATCGAGCTTTACCGTCACGTTGGCCGTGATTGTCGGCGGTATCGCCAATCAGCTACTGATAATCTTCTGATCAGGAGTTCCAGGGACACGTACCTAATTATTCACTAAGAAGATAATTAGGTACGTGTCCCTGGAACTAGTTAGACGGTTAGCAGACCGCTGAAGCCCATAAAGGCCAAAGCCATGAGGCCGGCGACTATCAAGGTGATGCCGGCGCCCTCCATGGCTTTGGGGACGTCTGAAAAACGGAGCTCTTCCCTGATGCCGGCCATCATCGTCATCGCCAGGGTGAACCCGGCCCCGGCGCCAAAACCGTAGGCGATATTCTCAATGAAGCTGAACCCCTTGAGGTCCGCGAAGAGCGCCAGTCCGAAGACCGCGCAGTTGGTGGTGATAAGCGGCAGGAATATTCCCAAAGTGCGGTAGAGCGACGGAGATGTTTTCTTTATGTACATCTCGACGAACTGCACCAGGGAGGCGATCGTGATGATAAAGGCGACATTTTGCAGGTACGGGACGTCCAGGCCCTTGATGATATAGGTGTTGATTATCCAGGTCAGAGCGCCGGTCAAGGTCATGACAAAAGTCGTTGCCAACCCCATGCTGAAAGCCGCCTCCACCCTTTTCGACATCCCGAGGAATGGGCAAATCCCGAGAAACAACGTCAGGACGAAGTTGTTGACTATCGCGGCCGAGATGAATATCAGTACCAGTTGCATACCCTACTCCCAGTGCTGGTGCAGCGCTTCCTCGCGCCGATTCGTATAGTGATTGATGAGACCGATGGTGATGCCAAGCGATATGAACGCGCCGGGCGGCAAGACCATGATCAGCCAGGGCTCGAACCAGCCCCCGAGAAGCTGGGCTCCAAAAATCGTGCCAGAGCCGATGATCTCCCGGACGACCCCGAGCCACAGGAGGGCGAAAGTGAAACCGATGCCCATGCCGGCGGCATCAGCAACCGAAGGGGCTAGCGAGTTTTTCGATGAGAACGTCTCAGCCCGCCCGAGCACTAGGCAGTTGACGACGATCAGCGGTACGTACGGCCCGAGGGCCTTGCTTATCTCGGGGAAGCTCCCGGCCAAGAAGAGATCGGCGATCGTGACAAAAGTGGCGATAATGACCACGTAGGCCGCCAAGCGCACCTGTTTGGGGATCAAGTTCTTGAAGATAGATACGGTCACGGCTGAGCCGAGGAGCACAAACACGGTCGCCATCCCCATGAAAACCCGGTTTACGGCCGTGTTCGTGACGGCCAGGGTCGGGCACATCCCCAGTAGTTGGCGAAAAACGGCGTTCTCGCTCCAAAGGCCCTTCTTGAACTCCGCGAAGATGCTCACTTGGCTCCCACGGCCTCTCGCACCTTGACCAACTCGGCGTTAGCCCCGTCCACAACCGCCTGCGAAGATATGGTGGCACCTGTTATCGCTTCAACTTCGTTCGCGCTTTTATCGGCGCTCTGGTTCTTGACCAAGCTCATCTCATCGGTCGCGTGCAGCCCTGTGAAACCGTCACGCCAGGATCGATCGACGATCTTATTACCAAGGCCCGGCGTTTCGATATTCTCGAGAATATCCAG
>JAUWIO010000119.1 GCA_030605305.1 Actinomycetes bacterium | reverse complement strand
TGGCTGGAGGCCTTTGCTGCCGTCAGCCCAAGTTTGGCACAGGCCGCCGCCTCGACGGCCGGATCGATATTTGAATAGGTACCGACCGCCCCCGAGAACTTGCCCACCGCGATGGTCTCGCGGGCCCGGCGCAGCCTTTCCAGATCGCGCTCGAGTTCGAAATACCACAGCAAAAACCGCAAACCGAAGGTCGTGGGCTCGGCATGGATGCCGTGAGTACGTCCGATCATCACTGTATCTTTATAGGCCAGCGCCTGGCTCTTGACTACGGACATCAGCTCTTCAAAGCGGTCGATAAGGATATCAGCCGCATCTCGCATACCTATAGAAAGCGCGGTATCGACAACGTCTGATGATGTCATCCCGTAGTGAACGTACCGCCCCGCTTCCCCCGTCGACTCAGCGACGTTGGTCAAGAAGGCCAAAACGTCATGGTGGACCTCATCCTCGATCTCGGCGATCCGATCGACATCGAAGGTCGCCGTCTCCCTGACTTTGGCCGGGACATCGGCCGGGATATGGCCGAGCGCGGCCTGCGCATCGGTGGCCGCCAGCTCGACAGCCAGCCACCGCTCATATTGGGCTTCGAGGCCCCAAAGGCGCCCCATTTCCGGAAGTGTATACCTATCGATCAAGCTCTTGCCATCTCCTCTTTATACTCAATGAACTTCTTCTCTATCGCCGGGTGTTTTAGAGCCAGGATCTGAGCAGCCAGGATGGCCGCGTTGACAGCCCCGCCGATAGCCACTGTCGCCACCGGTACGCCCCGGGGCATTTGCACAATTGAAAGGAGCGAATCCATCCCGCCCAGGTCGGAGGTCTTCATCGGCACCCCGATGACCGGCTGTGTGCACTGACCGGCAATAACGCCCGGCAAGTGGGCCGCCTTACCGGCCCCGGCGATGACCACCTCTATATGGCGGTCCTTCAATTGACTGACGTACTCATGGAGCGTCTGCGGGTTCCGGTGGGCCGAGATGATCTTCTCCTCGTGCGCGATCTCAAACTGCTCGAGCATCTTGCCGGCCTCGGCCATGACGGGCATATCGGACGCGCTACCCATCACGATCGCTACTAGTGGTCGTGCCATGTTTCCTCCTCGTTATTGAACAACGCGCAACCCGATATCGGCCCGTTTCTGGGCACCGTTAAAGGTTATCTGGGCGGCCACCTCATAGGCCCGATCCCGGGCCTGGGCAAAAGTCTCGCCGAGCGCGGTCACATTAAGGACCCGCCCGCCGCTGGTCACTATCTGTCCGTTCTCATCCTTGGTGCCGGCATGAAAAACAGTGACATCATCGAGTTCGCCTGCCTGCTCCCGCCCGAATATCTCGTCGCCGGTCTGCGGCGAGTCCGGATATCCGGCCGAAGCCATCACCACCGCCAGGCACTTCTTTGTAGACCAGACCGGGTCGACCGTGGCCAAGCGGCCCGCGGCGCAGGCCTCCATGATATCGACCAAATCCGTTTGGAGCCGAGGCAGCAACACTTGCGTCTCCGGATCCCCGAAGCGAACATTGAACTCCAGCACCTTCGTCTCATTCTCGCCGACCATCAGGCCGGCATAGAGGATGCCTTTATACTCGATGCCGCGCGCCCGTAGTTCCTTGACGATCGGCTTAATGACCCGCTCAACCGCATCGTGCTGCCCGGCGGCGTCAAAAAAAGGTACCGGTGAATAAGCGCCCATACCGCCGGTATTGGGGCCTCTGTCGCCATCCCCTATCCGCTTATAGTCTTGGGCTGCCGGCATGACGCTAACCGTCTCCCCATCGACAAAAGCCAGGACCGAGACCTCTTGACCGCTAAGGAAGTCCTCGATAACGACCTTGTTTCCGGCCTCGCCAAACCTCTCGTCGACCAGGCACTCGCGCAGCGCCGCCTCGGCCGTTTCGATATCCATAGCGATAGTGACGCCTTTACCGGCCGCCAAACCATCGGCCTTGATGACAAAGGGAGGTTCTTGCTCATCGAGATAGTCGCGGGCGACTTGAAAATCAGTGAAATCTCTCGAACCGGCGGTCGGCACTCCGGCCGCCTCCATCACTTCTTTTGCCAAGCACTTGCTGCCCTCAAGACGGGCGGCTTCCCGACCGGGTCCGAAAACGGCAAGACCCGCGGCAGTGAAATCATCGGCCAGCCCGGCGACCAGCGGTGCTTCCGGCCCGATAACGACCAGATCGATCGCCTCGGCCCCGGCCCAATCGACCAGCTCAGTGCCGACTGAAAGGTCGGGGCGGCACTCGGCTATTTCAGCCATGCCGCCATTGCCCGGAACGACAAATATCTTCTCTACCCGGGGACTCTGTTTGATCTTCCAGACCAGCGCGTGTTCGCGGCCGCCACCGCCAATGACAAGTAATCGCATGCAGTTCGATTTTAGCAGAAAACCCCTCGATTTAGGGGCGCCATAATTCTATTTGAAGATCGTCTGGTCGCGCTTTTGTCCGACCGAGACCATGGAGAACGTCAGGCCGGCCAACTCTTCGATGCGGGCCACATAATCTCTGGCGGCCGCAGGCAGCTCATCCATCGTCTTAGCAGCCGAGATATCTTCAGACCAGCCCGGGTGCTCCTCATAGATCGGCTCGCATTTGTGGAAGATAGTCTGGTTCGGCGGGAAGTCGCGATAGACCTCATCGTTATAGCGGTAACCGGTGCAGAGCTTGATCTTGTCGATCCCTGTCAGGACATCGAGTTTCGTCAGGACCATGTCGCTCAGGCCATTGACCCGAACGGCGTAGCGCAATATGGGGATATCGAGCCAACCGCAGCGGCGCTGCCGCCCGGTGGTAGTGCCGTATTCGCAACCGACTTCGCACATATGCTCGCCAAACTCATTGGTCTGTTCCGTCGGGAACGGTCCGGACCCGACCCGTGTGATATATGCTTTGACGATCCCGGTCACTTCATCTATCCGTAGCGGCCCCACCCCAGACCCGGCGCAAGCGCCGCCGGCCACCGGTGACGACGAGGTCACGAAAGGATAGGTGCCGTGGTCGAGATCGAGCAACGTGCCTTGGGCGCCCTCGAAGAGGACCTCTTTGCCGGCATCGAGCATCTGGTTGATGTATAGCGAAGTGTCGATGATATGCGGGGCCAGTCTAGCGGCGTAACTCTCATGCTCGCGGACGATCTCATCGGCGTCGATCGCCGGCAGGTCGTATATCTTGACGAGGATCTCATTCTTGAGCGCCAGCGCCTGTTCTACCTTAGTTCTAAATATCTTCATATCGAGGAGGTCTTGAGCCCGAATACCAAGCCTGGCCGCCTTATCGATATACGCCGGGCCGACCCCTTTGCGAGTGGTGCCGATCTTGGCTTTCCCCAGGTGCGCCTCGGAAGCCTGGTCCAGCACGCGATGGTAGGGCATGATCATGTGCGCATTGGCGCTGATCCTCAACCTGTCGATAGGAATACCCTGAGCGGCTAATCCGTCCAGCTCGTCGATGAGCACCTTGGGATCGACGACAACACCGTCACCGATGACCGGCACGATCTCCGGATAGAAGACACCGGCCGGGATGAGATGGAGCTTCAATTCCCGGTCCCCGTTGACGACTGTATGGCCGGCATTGTTGCCGCCCTGGTAGCGAACGATGACATCCATCTTGTCGGCCAGGATGTCCGTTATTTTTCCTTTGCCTTCGTCACCCCACTGGGGGCCGATGAGTATTCTTCCGGGCAAGCTTCCTCTTTCTCTACTATGGACGCCGCGTTAAGCGGCTCGTCCCTTGTCCTTTATCGACCGGGCCGCCAAAACACCTGAGCACGAAGATTGTATCAGTCCTCGGGTCACCCCGGCACCATCCCCGACAGCGTACAGGTTCTCGATCTCTGTTTCCAGCCCGGCGCTCAGCTTGACCCGGGACGAGTAAAACTTGACTTCGACCCCATAGAGCAGGGTATTCCGAGAATTAACACCCGGCGCCAGCTCGTCCAGGGCGATCAACATCTCCTTGATATCGACTAGGTATCTATATGGGAGAACAAAACTGAGATCGCCCGGGGTCGCCGCCATCGTCGGTTTGACCGTACTCTCGGCGATGCGAGAGGGTGTCGAGCGCCGACCAAGACGCAGATCTCCGAGGGTCTGCACTAGAATGCCGCCGCCGAGCAGATTCGCCAACCTGGCTATATATTGACCATACGCGATCGGCTCCTGAAACGGCTCGGTAAAAGCCGTGCTGACCAGCACCGCAAAGTTAGTATTTTCGGTCCGCTTATCAGCATAGCTGTGGCCGTTGACCAGGA
>JAUWIO010000032.1 GCA_030605305.1 Actinomycetes bacterium | reverse complement strand
TGTCTTCGATGCCTACCGGGTTCTGCCGCACCAGTCTCCTTCGGCCGCCAAGTGAGGCGGCAGTGAACGCTGTCGTCCAGCGGGTCACACGAGCGCGAGTTTCGGTGGGCGGCGCGATCGTTGGTGAGCTCGGTGTCGGCGGGGGGATACTCTTGGTTTCTCAATTCACGCTCCTTGGCGACTATCACAAGGGCCGCCGGGTTGAGAGTGCAAGAGGGGACTTTCGGGGCCATGATGTCCGTCGAGCTTGTGAACGACGGCCCGGTCACCCTTATTTTGGACAGTCGCGAGCGCCAGCGCTCTGATGTGAAGGAGATAGTTTGATAATTGAAACAGTCCCGGTGGGATCCCTTGAGACCAATGCCTATATTGTTGCCGCCGATGACAGCCCGGAGGCGGCCGTCATCGACCCCGGAGAAGACGGGGGACGGATACTTGCGACAGCCGAGGCTGCCGGTCTGACTATCAAAAAGATCATCTTAACGCACGGCCATTGGGACCACATCGGGGCTGTCGCCTAGGTGGTCGAGGCAACGGGCGCCGAGGTCTATATCCATGAAGATGATCTCGAGTATCTGGCGGATCCGGACAAGAATCTTTCCGGCCTTGTCTTTGAAAGACGCGAAAGCCGGGCCGCCCACCCTGGCATCGCGGGTGATACCGTCACTGTCGGTCCCCTGGAGCTGAGCGTTATCCACACCCCCGGGCACACCCCCGGAGGGATCTCGCTGCTGGTTGAAGGCAATCTCTTCTGCGGGGACCTCGTCTTTTACAACTCTGTCGGCCGCACGGATCTTCCGGGCGGCAACAATGAACAGATGCATAAGTCGGTCCACGGCCAAGTCATGGTGCTGCCCGACGAGACCAATATCTTCCCCGGGCATGGTCCGGCGACGACTGTCGGGCGGGAACGCGCCGAGAACCCGTTCTTGATCAGCGGGTGGTAATATCAGGACGTTGCTGGACAAATCCCTTGGTTTTGGTAAGTATTGTCGAGTCCATAGATATGGGAAGGGGTCGGCATAGGAGCGTCCAAGAAACCGCAAAAACTTAAGGCGCCGCGGGGAACACAAGACTATCTGCCCGAGAAGGCCGCGGCCATCCATTGGCTGGACCGTCGGGCCGGGGACGTCTTCGGCCACTATCAGTTTAGACGGATAATCACACCGGCCTTTGAGGACACCGCCCTGTTCACCCGCAGTATCGGCGAAGGTAGCGATATCGTCCGCAAGGAAATGTATACGTTTACCGATCGCGGCGACCGCAGTTTGACGCTTCGTCCGGAGATGACCGCTTCGGTCGTTCGGGCCTTTATCGAGCATAATCTTGGCGGGCAGTCTTTGCCGGTCAAACTATATTATTTTGGCAACATGTTCCGTTACGAGCGGCCGCAGGCCGGGCGGTACCGGGAGTTTTGGCAATTGGGCGTGGAGTCCTTGGGCTCGCCGGAGCCGGCGGCCGATGCCGAGGTCATAACCTTGGCGGTCAAATACATACAAGATACCGGCATTCAAAAGGCAACGTTGCTCCTGGGCAGCATGGGTGACGAGCAGTGTCGGCCGGCTTTTATCCGCGGACTTGTGGATGACTTGTCATCGCGGTCCGAGTTGCTCTGTGATGATTGCCGTCCAAGGTTGGAGTTCAACCCGCTCCGTGTTTTCGACTGCAAGAACCCGGGCTGCCGCGCCGCCTTGGTTGACGCGCCCAAGATGGTCGACCACCTTTGCGCTGAATGTAATGACCACTTTGATCAGGTTAAACGACTACTGGATGATGTCGGGGTCGTCTATCAGGTCGACCCGATGCTGGTTCGCGGTTTCGACTATTACACCCGCACGACCTTTGAGCTGACAAGTGACGAGCTCGGAGCCCAAAATGCTCTCGGCGGGGGCGGCCGTTATGATCGCCTCGTCGCCGATTACGGCGGCAAGCCGACTCCGGCCGTTGGTTTCGCGCTTGGAGTGGAACGTTTGCTGTTGGCGGTCGAGGCCCTCGGCGAGGGGGATAACATAGAGAAGCCGTATACAGGCGTCTACATCGCGGTGGTCGAGGACGATGCCCGGTCGCTGGCCTTCAAGTTAGCCACCGAACTTCGATCCGCCGGATTCTCGGTCGAACTCGATCATATGGCTAGGAGCCTGCGGGCCCAGATGAAGTCGACTGACCGCCTCGGAGCGAGCACAGTCGTGGTTATAGGTCCGGATGAGCTGTCCAAGGGAGAGGTCACCGTCAGGAATCTTGCCGACGGTACCGAGTCCGCGGTGGCTTTGGCGGACCTGGCGGGCCACCTGGGCGCCGTTCGAAATGACAATAAAAAGGTCTGACAGGGCCAGGAAAGGACAATATGCGTATAGATCTACCGGCTGAACACAGCTTGAGGACCCACTCGGGCGGGACATTGCGCGCCGATGATATCGGTACGGAAGTGACATTGGCCGGCTGGGTCCACACTCGTCGCGACCACGGCGGTCTTATCTTTTTAGATCTTCGCGCCCGGAGTGGTCTTGTCCAGGCTGTGGTCGATCCTTCCACGCCCGAGGCTTTTAAGTTGGCCGAGGAGGTCCGACCTGAATATGTCGTCCTTGCCAAGGGCACTGTCGAGCCCCGTCCGGAAGGGACGGTCAATCCGGGTCTGGCGACAGGGGAGATAGAGGTCCATTGCCGGGAGATCGAGGTTTTGAACACCTCGAAGACGCCGCCGTTCGAAATAGACGATGAACTCGAAGTCGATGAGAACTTGCGCTTGAAGTATCGATATCTGGACTTACGGCGCGGTCCGATCTTGGACAATTTCATGGTCCGGCATCTGGTCACAGCCGCGGGGCGGTCCTATTTAAATTCGCAAGGTTTTATCGAAGTCGAGACACCAGCCTTGACTAAGAGCACACCCGAAGGGGCGCGTGATTTTCTCGTCCCCAGCCGGGTCCAATCGGGACACTTCTTTGCTTTACCGCAGTCACCGCAGCTCTTCAAGCAGCTGTTAATGGTCGGCGGCATCGAACGTTACTATCAGATGGCGCGGTGTTTCCGGGACGAGGACCTTCGGGCCGACAGGCAGCCGGAGTACACTCAAATAGATATTGAGATGTCCTACGCGGACCGCGAGGACATTCTGGCCTTACTCGAGGAATTGATGGTCTCTCTGTTCGCGGCTGTCGATGTCGAGATACAAACACCTTTTCCGCGGATGACGCACGCACAAGCGAAGGCCCGATATGGTACTGATAAGCCGGACACACGCTTTGATCTTGTCATTCACGACCTGACCGAGGTGTTTCGTCAGACGGAATTCAAGGTCTTTGCCGGGACTATCGCCAAAGGGGGGATAGTCCGGGGGCTGAAGGTGCCGCCGCCACAAGCGTTCGCGCGGCGCGACTTCGACGAGCTGACGGCGTTTGCCCAAGGACTGGGAGCCAAAGGCCTGGCTTGGTTCGTTGTCGAAGCCGACGGCAAGGTCAAGTCACCGGTAGCCAAGTTCCTGACGGACAAAGAAGTGGCCGGCATGGTCGGCGAACTCAAGGCCCATCCCGGGGACATCATTTTCATAGTGGCCGATACCGCCAAGCTCGTTCCCCATGTCTTGGGGGCGCTCAGATGCGAATTGGCATCACGACTCAACCTGGTCGCCGAGGCCGGTTTCAATCTTCTGTGGGTCACGGATTTCCCGCTGTTCAATTGGAACGAGGACGAGAAGCGGCTCGACAGCGAGCACCATCCGTTCACGATGCCCCGCGCCGATATGCTCGACCGCCTCGACGACGATCCGCTCTCGATCACCGCCGATGCCTATGATTTGGTCCTCAACGGAGTGGAGCTCGGGAGCGGGACTATCCGCATCCATCGCCGCGACTTGCAGGAAAAAATACTCAAGATGATCGGGCTATCTACCGAAGAAATGGAAGGAAAATTCGGCTTTTTGCTGGAAGCGCTGGAATACGGGGCGCCGCCGCACGGGGGAGCCGCATTTGGGCTAGACCGCCTGATCATGCTGATGCAAGGGTGTCCGTCGATCCGCGATGTCATCGCGTTTCCTAAGACACAATCGGCGAGCTGCCTTTTGACGGGGGCTCCAGATGAGGTGGCCGCGACCAAACTGCGCGACCTGCGCATAAAGCCGGTATAGACGGATGTTTGAAGAGCTTTTAAGGTTATGTTATAGTCACCCTGATGTTTGAGGTCCACTAGGATCTCGGGCGGGCTCCTAGGAGTAGAAGTGAAAAAAGTCGCAGTCGTAATCGTAGCAATGGTCTTTATCTCTGTCCTGACATCTTGTGGCGCGGCGGAAACCGTGTCCGGAGAGTCAACGTCAACCCCCTCGACAACTACCACAGTGCAAGCGGCGATTCAACGCGTGCTTGAAGTTCCGCGAGAATTCGAAGCGTCCGCGAACACCCCGCAGTTCTTTCAAGATGCGCTTAAAGAAAAAGAGCCGTTGCTCGTCATGTTCTATGCCGATGACGCTATCAGCCAGGAAGTCATGGAATCGGTCGATGAACTTTTTCAGAATGAAAAATACGCAGGTGTTGTCAACTTCCTCCTTTTAGAAATGAATGGCGAAGACGAGATCACGGAGCTCGCGCGTGATTTCGCGGTCGGATATATTCCGTTCACGGCGGTCGTGGATCGTGACGGGACGGTTATTTTCGAGAAGGCGGGCTTTGTCGATGCTGAGGTACGAGAACAGGCCCTTTATTCAGCTGTGAACGACTAGGCGAGTGATGGTTAATATGAAAACATTTTGGAAGACCGCTATTGTGGTCGTTTGCGCCGCCGTTGCACTGGCGGGACTAGCCGGTTGCGATCAGAAGAAGGCCGTTACCGAACAGACCAGTGCGGACAAGCCCCTGCTTGCTAAGCTGGAGAGACCCGATCCGACCCCCCTTGAGGATATTGAACTCAAGAGCATCGAGGCCCTGGATCTGGCGTCCGATAGCGTCAGCGCTTTCGAGGACGACCAATACGTCATGTATGTTAATCAAGCCAAGGCCCGGGACCGCAAAGAGGTCGAGGCGGAAGCGTTCGATCCTCTGCAAGATTTTGCCGACGCTTTTGCCGACGCTTTTGCGTCGATTGCAACCGGTCTCACAGACGCCTTCGCCGATGCCTTCGCGGATCTCGGCGACGCGGTTGTCACTGCCGATGATACTGCTGCTGACACTGCAGATAACAGCGATGATTCGAGCGACGATACAACGGATACAGATAGCTACTCAAATGATCCCGACGCGTTCTTGATTACCTTTCCGAGCGGCTGGACCGTCGCCGAAGGGGAGGAAGGCGATAAGAATACAGTGACGGCTGTGAGCGGTTCCGAGGGCAGCGGCGATAAGTTCCTGGAGAACGTTCAGGTCGTCATCGAAGAACTCGTCATACCGCTCACCTTGGACGAGCTTACTGATTCTGTCATCACCGGCCTCACCGCGGACCTCACTAATTTCACCGAGATCGAACGAAGCGACGTCGAGATCGACGGTACGCCGGCGAAGCGGATCCTCTATACGCATACGTCCGGCGGAACATCTCTCAAGTCAGTGACCTACGTCACGGTCGGAGACCTCAAGGGCTACACTATTACCGGTACAGCGGAACAGACAAAGTATGCTGCCAACGAGCCGATCTTCGAGGCGGCCGCTGAAAGCTTTAAGTTCAAATAAGGACCCCTGGTGTGTCCGGTACCGGCCAAACACCACCCCTAGCTTGGCGGATGCGCCCGCGCGACTTGCGCGAGTACACGGGCCAAGACCATATAATCGGCCCGGATACACCTCTACGGCGGGCGATTGAAGAAGACAGACTTCATTCACTGATCCTTTACGGTCCACCCGGTTCCGGAAAGACCAGCTTAGCAGCGGTCATCGCCAATGCGACAGCGGCGACGTTCGTCAGGTTGTCCGCGGTTTCCGCGGGTGTGAAAGATGTGCGCCGGGTGCTCGATGAGGCCGTCAAGGCCCGTGAAGAGGGGCAAGGCACCGTACTTTTCATCGATGAGATCCACCGCTTCAACAAGTCGCAACAGGACGCGTTACTTCCAGGAGTCGAGGACGGAGTGGTCGTTCTGATCGGCGCGACGACTGAGAACCCTTTCTTTGAAGTCAATTCGCCGCTTATCTCTAGGTCCCGGATGTATGTCCTCAAACCTCTGGCCGATGCAGAGGTTCAAGAGATATTGCGGCGGGCGGGCGCCGATGTCGATCGGGGGCTTGGCGGGGAAGGGGTCGATGTCGACGAGGGCGTACCCCTGCTTTTAGCGAAGGCTGCCGGCGGTGACGCGCGGGCGGCGCTGAACGCCCTGGAGACGGCGGTGCGCACGGCCGCAGCGGATGACGGGAAGCTCTCGATCGAGTTGGCCCGTCGTATCGCCGGCGGGCGGGCGCTCGTTTACGACAAGGGCGGGGATGCCCACTACGATGTCACCTCCGCTTTTATCAAAAGCTTACGCGGTTCGGACCCGGATGCCGCCGTCTATTGGCTGGCGCGGATGATCGATGCCGGTGAAGATCCCAAGTTTATCGCGCGGCGCATGGTCATCTTCGCCTCCGAGGATATCGGCAACGCAGACCCGCACGCGTTGATGCTGGCGACCGCGGCGGCTGACGCTGTCCAGTTCGTCGGCCTGCCCGAGTGCCGGCTGAACCTAGCGCAGGCGGCGCTCTATCTCGCGGTGGCGGCCAAGAGTAATGCCGTCATCAAGGCGATCAACGCCGCGGCCAAAGACGTTCGCACCGGTTCAGGTTACGAGGTCCCGGCGCATCTGCGCGACGCGCATTATAGCGGGGCGAAAAAGCTGGGCCACGGTAAAGGATACCGATACCCGCACGCATCCTCAGACCACTGGGTCGACCAGGAGTATCTACCGGAGAACCTGAAGGGTCGAAGGTATTATGAGCCCTCGGACTCCGGTGTCGAAAAGAAGATAGCGGCACGCTTACGAGATTTAAGAAAATAACGCAGACCCGATCCCCTGACGGTGTCGCGACTCCCTGATATTGTCCTCTTTGAAACTCAATAGAAATGTCCTCTTAGTGAAAGTAAGCTTGCCTTCGGATCGACGAGAGGGAGGCTCAAGCATTGAG
>JAUWIO010000271.1 GCA_030605305.1 Actinomycetes bacterium | reverse complement strand
GATGACGCCCATGACATTCCCTCTGGTGATCAGCGGAGATGCGATAAAAGATCGGAAGCCGCGCCGACGGACAAAGTCGCGATCGATCCGCTCATCATTGAAGGCGTCATCGCTGACAAAGACTTCCTTGGACTCTATTGCTTTTTCCGCACACTTGGCCTCCCGCGGGGTCACCGATGCGCCCGGTTGAGTCTCCGGCAGTCCAAGAGTCAGCGAAACGACCCAATGGCCGTTCTCGCGAAAGAGCACGGACGAAGCATCGCACCCCAAGCTCTCGGTCGATTCCGCCATCACCGGGCCGAGCACTTCATTAAAGTCAAAAGTCGAACTGCCTCGGGCGTCTATCCTGTTAAGTGTCTCGCTTAAATCTTGCGCCTGCTCCCGCGTCTCGGCTTCGGATTTGAGCTGTTTATTCGCCCCCGCCAACTCTGTGGTGCGTTCTTCGACCTCTCCTTCGACCGCTGCATAAGCTTCCTTCAACGACTCTTCGGCCTCTTCACGAACGGCTATTGCCGAGGCCATCGGCCTAAAGACCATCAGATATAGGACCGGAAAGAGAAGTACGGTCAGGAGCGCGCTATCTACCAGCCCGACCGTCAGAGGTGTCAGGGTCGACAAGGCCTGCCCCAGAATGACCATGACCCCGAGTTCGGCGACAAAGATCATGATCACCATCCACGCCAGCAGGCGGATCGCTACAGAATTAGACTTCACGGATTATATCTTCCCGAGCCTCCCCGGGCGTGAACACGGACGGGGCGACGCTACTCCATGAGTGAGTGAAAATGCGTGAAAGCTCCGCCGAAGTCGACCGGGCCGACCCGGGCCTCCTTGTGGAGCTCGTAACTTGTAATCAGCGCCTCTTCCAGGTCGTTCGAGCGGATACCGTGCCGGCAGGAGAGATATGCCTCCAAGAAAGCCGCCAGTTTATCGCAAAGGTCGATGGTCCGCCCGTCGATAGGCCGAAACCGGGCGTCATTATAGTCGGCGGCCATCTCCTCGTCGGAGGCGCCGTACTCGACCTTATCCTCGATCTGGATGCGATTCTCAAATTCATGTTCGACGAAATACCTGATGTCCGCGTGCCAGGACGGGGGTAAGAGCGGCAGGATTCGCTCTTTCACTTGGCGGTTCTCGTATTCCTTGATGATGTCGTCAAGGCCGCTGACGGACCGTTTGACCGGCGAGATGATATCGCGGGTCAGTACTTCCGGTAGGTCATGGAAGAGTCCGGCGTAGAAATTATTGACGGCCCGGGCCGGTACGGCTCCCAGGCGCAACGAAGCCAGATAAGCCATGGTCGCCACTACCGCCATGTGCCCGAGGACTGTCGTCTTCGGGATCCGGGGCGTGTGGGCCCATCGCTGCTGAAAACGGAGTTGACCGCAAAGGTCGATGAAGCCGAAAGTCTTCTTGCCGAGCAGGATCTTGCGCACCCCGATCAAGTCATAATGGTCCTCGACCTGATTATCGAGACCGGCCTTGGTCTTCTCGATGCCGTAAATAAAGGAATTAGCACTGTATATGATCCGAAACTCCCAGCTGGTAGAGAGATAATGGGCCGCCCGCAGCACCGCTTTCTCCGGGCGCGCGTAATCTTCGTCAAAAAGGTAGCGCTCGAAATTGGCGGCAAAACCAGGTGGCGCCCCGCTAAGATCCTCGCGGAGCTGATCTAATATCCAGCGATTCAGCTCGTCACTCTTGTCGGCGACCATCTCGCGAAAGACAGCCGGTTTGATGTCTGTCATAACGGCCCGCTGCAGAAGTTCGAAGATCGCCCCTTCGACCAGCTTGGGCCAGTCGATACTGCCGCCATCGTCTTCTTCGAACCGGGCGATGACATAGGCGATGATCATTTTATGGGCCTGTTTGTCCAG
>JAUWIO010000152.1 GCA_030605305.1 Actinomycetes bacterium | reverse complement strand
TTTTGCTGTCGGCATCCCTGGTACGATCGGGGCTGCTATCGCGGTCAACGCGGGCGCCCACGGAAGCGATCTGGGAGCAGTGACTCAGAAGATAGTCTACTACTCAAGAGATCTGGAACTGCGGACGGCGACATCGGCGGCTCTGGGGTTCTCATATAGAAACTGCAATCTGCCTCCGGGCGCGATCATCATCGAAGCCCGTCTTGGTCTCGAAGAGGCGGAAGCCGACATGGTGAAGCATGAGATGGAAACGAACTGGAAGCGGCGCAAGCGAAGCCAGCCTCTCGATATGCCGAGTGCCGGCAGCGTCTTTAAGAACCCGCCCGATAATCAGGCAGCCAGGTTGATAGATGAGGCCGGCTTGAAA
This sequence comes from Actinomycetes bacterium, assembly GCA_030605305.1. Classification (GTDB taxonomy): domain Bacteria; phylum Actinomycetota; class Aquicultoria; order CAJVYJ01; family JAUVQD01; genus DAOUYN01. The sequence continues at coordinate 3,088 of JAUWIO010000152.1, read as the reverse complement.
GGTCATACGGTGGGCGGAGCGATGGTGTCACAAAAGCACGCCAATTTTTTTGTCAACACGGGCGAGGCTACCGGGGCTGATTTCTACACTCTTATCTCAGAAGTGACAGCGCGGATCAAAGAGACTTTCGATGTTGAGCTGGAGCTGGAGATCAGATTGGTCGGTGACTGGTCATATGTCCAGGGTCACTGAAGCCCGGCAACGGCGCGAAGAAAAGCTCCGGGCGACCCGCAACCGGCAAAACCTGATCCTCGCATCTGTCGTCGTGTCGATAGCGTTGGTAGTAGTCGGCGGATACTTCTTGCTCCGCTCTGATCTGTGGCTTCTCAAGACAGTCTCGATCGTCGGCAATAAGCATGTTTCCGCTAAGAAGATAGCCAAGCTGGCCGACCTCGACGACAGCACGAACCTGATGCGCGTGGCCAAAGACAAGCTGGAGGTGGCGATCGAGAAAGACCCTTGGATAGCACAAGCGGCCGTTACCAGGGATCTCCCGAGCCGCATCGAGATAATAGTGACCGAGCGAATACCTTTCGCGATGGTCAAGCAGAAGGGAAAGCTGTTCATACTCGACAAACGCGGCTACGTTCTCGAGGCCGGTGAGACCCCTCGTTTTGACAGCATCCCGGTGATCAACGAGATCGAGACCGACCGTCTCGTCGTCGGCAGGCGGACTCAGAGTAAGTTGCTGATAGGGGCCCTCAAGAGTTTAGCCGGGGTTGCGCCGAAGCTTAGGGACAAGGTCGTGTGGATATCCGTGCCGTCCCTAGACAGGCTGGCTTTCCATACCAGTGATGATATCGAGATCATCTACGGCAGTGTCGAAGGAGCCGGTCGCAAGAACACAGTTATCGAGCGCATCCTCGAAGACTCCAAAGGGGATATCGTTCACATCAATGTCACCGTACCGGAGAGCCCGGTCGTGCGTCGCCTCTAGACCTAAGCCACTTGCATTCCACCTATCATTAAGTTAAGGTTTAACCCGAAGGTTGGCTGGTCAAACCTAAAGTAGAGCTTTAGGGTAATACTCCAAGGAGGGTGCAAGTGGTTGACCCCGGCTCGAACTACCTGGCCGGTATCAAGGTTGTCGGCATAGGCGGCGGCGGTAACAATGCGGTCAATCGCATGGTGGAAGCCGGACTCAAAGGTGTTGAGTTTATCTCGCTAAACGCAGACGCGCAGGCACTTTTGATGTCAGATGCGGACTATAAAGTACAGATCGGTGCCGATTTAACCAAGGGTCTTGGCGCTGGAGCCGACCCGGAAGTCGGCTACCAAGCGGCAGAAGAGAGCCGAGAAGAGATAAAAGAGGCCCTTAAAGGGGCGGACATGGTCTTTATTACTGCGGGCAAGGGCGGCGGCACCGGAACCGGAGCCGCGCCGGTCATAGCAGAAATATCCAAAGAGTTGGGGGCCCTGACCGTCGGGGTTGTCACCCGGCCGTTTGGTTTCGAGGGACGGCGCCGGGCGCTCCAGGCCGAGCAAGGGATCAACATCCTGCGCGACAAGGTCGACACGCTGATAGTCATCCCTAACGATAGGCTGCTACAGGTAGCCGAGCGCAAAACATCCATTCTCGACGCGTTCAGAGTCGCCGATGATATCCTGCGCCAAGGCGTACAGGGCATCACGGACCTGATCACCGTGCCGGGACTGATCAATCTCGATTTCGCCGATATCAGGACGATCATGGCTAACGCCGGGTCGGCGCTGATGGGTATCGGTGAGGCGAGCGGCGACAACCGCGGCACCGAAGCGGCCAAGGCGGCTATTTCCAGCCCGCTGCTTGAAGCTTCCGTCGAGGGCGCTCAAGGTGTCCTGCTGAATATCTCAGGACCCTCCGATATCGGCCTGTACGAGGTCAATGAGGCTTCAGAGGTCATCGCCAGTGCCGCCCACCCGGATGCGAATATCATCTTCGGGGCAGTCATCGACGATTCACTTGGCGAGAATGTCCGAGTGACGGTTATCGCCACCGGCTTCGATCAAGCAAAGAAACAAGAAAAATTAGAATTCGATGTTCCAGACACCAAAGAGGAGCAGCAACCGTCAGTCTTTGACTCTAACGAGTTCGAGATACCGACCTTCCTCCGCAGGCGCGACAGTTAGCTCCTCTTTCGGTTAAGGCAAAAAGGCGTCGCGATAACCGCGGCGCCTTTTTGTTTGCCGCTCATCATCGCGCTCCGCCTTGCCGAGATGCTCATTTAGCGGTATACAGGGTACATAGAACAAAATACATAAAGGATTGCGGGAGCCTTCTGAAAGGCTGAGAGGTTCGCATTGATTGCGAACGACCGCTTGAACCTGTTGGATAATGCCAGCGCAGGGAAGCCTGTCAATAGCGCGCCGCTGGTGCGCTTTTATATTTTTAGGAGGAAGAATGTCAGAGGAAACAAGAGAGGCCGTGGAGCTGCCATCGAGCACCACCGGGGCGATGTTCGATGTCCGGACGATCACCTATGTAGCGGTGACGGTCGCCATGTCGGCGGTCCTTTTTCTGATCAAACCATTAGCGATGCCGTACGGTGGCAGCATCTCCCTCAACATGCTGCCCATCCTGTTTTTGTCTCTATATGCGGGGGTGCGGCCCGGCCTGATAGCCGGCGTGCTATATGGACTTGTCAATTACATCCAGGCGCCCTATCTTGTCCACCCGGCCCAAATGATCCTGGATTACCCGCTTGCCTTTGGATTGGTCGGCTTGGCGGGTCTTTTTGGCACCGGCAGCTCATTGAAGATCGGGGCCGGCGTCATCCTGGCGGGTTTGCTCAGGTTCTCGGCACATTTTGTGAGCGGGGTGCTCTTCTTACATCTTTTTATTCCGGATGCAGCCGAGCGGTCCGCACTGGGGGATCCGCTCATATATTCCGCTGGTTACAATGCCTCATATATGGTGCCCTCGACGATCATTGCCTTACCGTTGGTGTATATACTTCTTAGGGTGATGACGAATGAAGGAACAAGAACCTCAGATTAGGGCCATCCTGGTCCTCGGGGGTGAGTTGACGCAACCTGACTTTTACATCCGGTTGATCGAGGAACATGAGCTCATCATCGCCGCCGATCACGGCGCCGATCTTCTTAAGGG
>JAUWIO010000107.1 GCA_030605305.1 Actinomycetes bacterium | reverse complement strand
TGGGGCTGTCCCGCACGGAGATCTGGTACTACCCCGCGCATAAGAAGAAGATAGCCTTTGCCGCCGGAGACATCTTGAGTGTCAGAGCGATGGAAGACCCCGGCAAAGCCGTCAGCTACTCCGACGCCCGTATCGAAGACTTTGATTTTTCAATGGATTATGACGGCGTCACCGAGGCGCTCGGGATAGAGCGGGCCGAACCGATAGAGTTCGCCAATGACATCTTCAAAGAGGATGAGGTCGAGTCATATCTAGCAGGCAAAGTCACCTTCACTATCGAGCAAGGGCGTCTGACTTACATGCAGACACTAGGAGCGGTGGAGTAGATGCTTGCCAGGGGCTCTCTCGTCAAGACCGTCGCTTTGATCGTCGTCCTCTCTTTGTGCCTAATGCTCTTGCTGCCCTCAGTCGCTTTCGCCTTCAATATCTTTCGCGTCAAAGTCCCCGAGAGGCTCACCCGACCGCTTAGCCCCTTGGCCCCGATAGCGCAGATATGGCTCCTTCGAAAAGTCCCTAAGTTCGAGCACATCGTCAAGAAAGCTTCCGAAATAAAATCGGTCACTGACGATATCGAGCAGCAAAAGAAGGTCCAGGAAGTACGCCAGGTCTACCGCGACCAGGCCGTAACCTTCAGGAGCAGAGCCAAGACCTTAGGGACGAAGAGAAAGGCGCTCGCTAAAGAGCTGGTCAGAAACAAGCTCGAATGGAGCGACTACAAGGGCAAGGTCGCCGCCATCCAACAGATGATCCATTCGCTGAATGCGGCAGCCGACCGACTCGATGAGAAAGCCGCCAAGCTTCGGGCCCAAGACATCATCACCATGTTCACCAAACGGGCGGCCAACACTCTTTTGGCCAATGCCAAAGGACTGGTCGTCCAGGAGATAGCCTCTGAGATAGACGGGATGGTCAACCCGGTTATCGTCTCCGCCTTCCTAGACGGTGACGGGCTTAAGGTGAATGAAGTCATCGACCACCTGATCAACGGTGATATCGAAAGGCTCATCAAAAACAAAGATCTAGGGACACGTACCGATCTCAAGGAGTTGCGCCGCCGTATCCGCGACCGGGTCCGCTCCGGCGCCAAAGACGATATCGACTTTCTCAAAGACACCTGGGAGTCGGAGCTGGACGCTATGATCGAGGAGCTGGTGACCAAGGCGGACGGAACCGGCGAGACGCCCGGCGAAAGCCCCAATGCGACCGCGACGGACCCCCCGGAGGAGCCGGCCGACGCCCCGAATTATGATGCGAAGGATGGCCGTATATATGAGGGGGTCGCGACCTTCGATGACGTGCTCCCTTTTAACGACGGAACCGTCCAGCATTGTCCGCAGCAAGCCAAGGTCGTCATCCAGTTAAGAAAAAACGGTCAGCTGAGCGGCCGCTTCTACACCTTCAAAAACTACCCGATCATCCCGATAAACGGCTGCGTCAAAGCCCCGGCAAAACTCTGGTCGATAGTCGGGACGCACAAAAACGGGTCATTTGAAGCCCAGACTGATTACCTGGTGAAGATAGACGGCTCCTATGATCGCGGCTCCCTGAACGGGACAGGAAAGGGGCTGCTGACGGCAGGCTCCCCAAGCGGCCGCTATTTCACCATCGGCCCATTTACTTTGGCCAAACGGTAGGACCGCAACCGTCTATCCCGCCATCAACTGGGTACTTACATATCTGGCACATTATGCTACAAATAGAGGATTGAATCCGATAGAAAGAAGGGGCTTCCCATGAAAACCGAGAGCGGCAGCACGATCAAAGTTCATTACACAGGCAAGCTCGAAGACGGCACTGTCTTCGACAGCTCGGAAGGACGGGACCCTTTAGAGTTTACGGTCGGTTCCGGAGAGGTCATCCCGGGCTTTGACGCCGCCGTCATCGGACTCGAAGTCGGGGAGTCGCGCACGACGACCATCGCCGCCGAGCAAGCGTACGGGCCGCATCACCCGGACCGGATGATCGAAGTCTCTCGTGAGGGTATGCCGGAGGACTTCGAACCGAACGTCGGCGACATGGTCCAACTACGAGATCCGCAAGGGGAGCCGCTCCAAGCTATGGTCGAGGAGCTCGGCGAAAAAGCGATCAAATTCGACGCCAACCATCCGTTGGCCGGGAAAGACTTGGTCTTCGATATCGAAGTCGTGGCCATCACCTAGGCCGCGAGAGCCGCGGTCGTGATCGCGGCGCGCAAACAACACTCCAATAACGGGTAAATCCCGTGAATGAACACAGACCGGGTGCGCTCGCTGACAGACGGGGTCTACGCGATCGCGATGACGATTTTGGTTCTCAATTTTTCAGTGCCTCAAGTGCCCAAGCGGGTCGGGCCGCTCTTAGCGGCCCTGGCGAAAATGTGGCCCGAGTTCGCACATTACGGTCTGAGTTTCGTTCTGCTGGGGATCTTTTGGACGATACACCATCGCCAGTTCCAATTTATCAAGCGGACGGATTCACGCCTTTTATGGATAAATCTCTTCGTTCTGATGTTTATTGTCTTGATCCCTTTTTCCACCTCGGTCACGAGTGAGTATCGGGGGGTTTGGCCGGGACCGGTCTTGTTCGACCTAAACATCCTTCTCGTCGGAGTCCTTAAGCTTGTCACCTAGAACCACGCGGTGGAAAACCATCTCGTCTCCCCCGACCTGAGCGCTAAAGAAAGACGGTCGGGGAAGTACAAAAGTATGGTGACGCCGTGCGTCGCCCTTCTGGCCATCGTCGTCGCTGTTATCGAGCCCTATTGGAGCACCAGCACTTTCTTGCTCGTCCCGCTCTTGGTGCCCCGGGTGGGCGCCCATATTGAACAGCTGGAAGATTGATGTTGAGCTTAACGATCGCTGTGCGGTTTCTTAAGAAAAGTCCGGTCCAGACCGGGCTGATAATCACCGGCATCGCCATCGGGCTCGGCATCCTGATCTTCATCGGCTCGCTCGTCACGAGCCTGCAAGCATTCTTGATCGAACAAACGCTGGGCAACAGCGCCCACGTCGCCATCACCGCTGAGAAACGGGGAGACCCGGTCAGATACTCCAAGCGGCTCAAGGAGGCTCTTGCCGAAGACCCGCGCATCAAGGCCGTCTTTCCGCAACGGACGATATCCGCCGTTTACGAGAAGGATTCTGAGACGGCGCCGCTGACGCTCAAAGGCGGCAATCCAAAAGCGATGGATTCGATCTATGAGCTATCCGACAAGATCGTCGCCGGCCGGTTCTTCCTGGATGATGAATCCATCATCATCGGTAAAGAGTTCGCGGACGAATTCGACCTCGAGCCCGGCGACGACGTTTCCTTGACGCTTGGCAACCGAAGCCAGTCGGAACTTGAGGTCACCGGTATCTTCTCATTGGGAGACGAGGGAGCGGATGAGACTCTGGCCTTTACAAATGGAGAGCTGCCAGCCGAAAACCTCGTCTTCCTGGGCGGCCAGTATTCCAGTATCGAAATACAAGTAAACGACGTCTTCGACTCGTCGGCCGTCGCCGCCCGTATCCACGATCGCTTTCCCGGGTTGGATATCAGCGACTGGCAGATCGACCAGGCCAACTTGGTCTCCGCCCTGAACAGCCAGACAATATCCACTACCATCATCCAGGTATTTGTCTTGGTCGCCGTCGCCCTCGGGATCGCCTCGACACTGTCGATCTCAGCTATACAAAAGACCCGGCAAATCGGGATATTGAAGGCGGTGGGACTGACAGACCGTCAGGCTGCCGCGATCTTTCTGTGGCAAGGGGTCGTCGTCGGTCTTTTGGGAACCATTGGCGGGAACCTGGTCGGCATCGGCCTCATCGACCTCTTCCAGTCCGTGACGGCGAGCTTTGACAGCTCCCTTTTTCCGATAAGCGTCGATCCGGATTTTATATTGATCGCCTCCATCACCGGCCTCGCCATCGCTCTGCTAAGCGCCGCCATCCCTTCCCGCCGGACAGCCGGGCTCGACCCGATCAAAGTGATCCAGGGTGGCTGAGCTCGTCGGACTGGAAAACGTAAGTAAGGCCTATGGCCCCACGGCCCAGACGCTGGCCGTCGATGGCGTGACGCTGACGCTCCACCGGCAAGAGGTGACGGCCCTTATCGGCGACTCAGGCTCCGGCAAATCCACTCTCCTGAATATGATCGGGCTGCTCGACCGGCCCACCGGGGGCGCAGTCCGACTAGAGGGGCGGGCGACGCAGGACATGACAAAAGTCCGCCGGGCGCAACTGAGAAATAGTTTTGTCGGGTTCGTCTTTCAGTACCATTACCTCCTGCCTGAATTTTCAGTCCTCGAAAATGTCTTGATGCCCGCCCGTATCGGCGCCCGCCCGCAGAACTCGACGCGCCGGCGGGCACTGGAACTCCTGGCACTTTTGAATCTGGAATCTTTGGCCGACAAGAACGCGGACCAGCTCTCAGGGGGCGAAAAACAGCGGGCGGCCATCGGCCGGGCGCTTATCAACGAACCCCCGCTGGTCCTGGCCGATGAGCCACCGGGCAATCTTGACAGCGCCAACTCCGATGATGTTTACCGTCTCTTC
>JAUWIO010000015.1 GCA_030605305.1 Actinomycetes bacterium | reverse complement strand
GGCGAAGATGAGGGTTGGCAGATAGACTCGAAACGCTTTTTCGCCGCCGCAGCTAAGGGCGCCAAAGCGGCGGTCATCAACTCTCCGGCCAACCCGACCGGAGTCGTCCTCACTGCCCCGGTCATGGCCGACCTCGCCAAAGCCGCAGCCGACAATGACGTCCTGATCCTGTCCGACGAGATATACCACGGCATGGTCTATGAAGGACACGGCCATACGATGCTCGAATTTACCGATGAAGTGGTCGTCATTAACGGTTTTTCCAAGTTCTACGCGATGACCGGCTGGCGCTTGGGATGGATCATTGTCCCTCCGGACCTGGTTCGGCCGATCCAAACGTTACAGCAAAACCTCTTTATCTCTCCGCCGACCATCTCACAGGAAGCGGCCCTGGCGGCCCTGGGTGACTCGCGGGTCGAACTGGAGCGAATGACAAAACTCTATGATGAGCGCCGTCGATGGCTCGTCCCCCGCCTGCGCGACTTAGGCTTCGGCATCCCTATCGCGCCCACCGGGGCCTTTTATGTCTTGGCAAATGCCAAACACCTGAGCACCGACAGTTACTCCTTAGCCTTAGAAATACTACGTGATGCCAAAGTCGCCGTGACTCCCGGCATCGATTTTGGCTCCGCCGCCGAAGGTTACCTGCGCTTCTCCTATGCCAACTCCCTCGCTGAACTGCGCGAAGGATGCAATCGCTTGGAGACGTGGCTAAAACAGCGCCCGCCGACGAATAAGGCATGACCGAGCCGCTCACAGCCACAATACGAGAACGGGCCATGACTGTTCTCGCCCGCCTCGCCCCGCTCTATCCCGACCCGCACACCGCGCTCCACTGGTCCGACCCCATCGAATTAATGGTCGCGGTGATCCTGTCGGCACAGTGTACGGATAAGCGGGTCAACTTGGTGACCGAGAAGCTATTCAAAAAGTACCAGGGGGCCGCCGACTACGCCGAGGCCAACCCAGACACGCTCGAAAGCGAGGTCAGGTCGACGGGCTTTTTCCGAAACAAAGCCAAGAACATCATCGGCGCCTGTACCGTTATCGCCGACGAGTACGACGGACAGATGCCCAACACCATCGAGGCGATGGTCGCCTTGCCCGGCATCGGCCGAAAATCCGCCAATATCATCTTGGCGGAAGTTTACGGCAAGCTTACGGGCATCCCTGTCGACACTCACGTAAAACGCCTAACAAGGCGGCTCGGCCTGACCGACAAAACCGATCCCGTGAAGATCGAGGCGCAGCTGATGCCGCTTATGCCGCAAAAGGACTGGTACCGGTTCTCATCCGAACTCATCTACCACGGACGGGCCATCTGCAAGGCCCGCAACCCGGACTGCCAGGACTGCGCCCTAAACGACATCTGTCCCTCGGCGTTCAGTTTCTAGGCCGATTCGGGTAGTAATAGCGTGTTGAGCGGAAAGGAGTACGATGAGTGAACCAATCTTCAAAAGCCTCGAACCCAATATCATGGTCGATGACGTCAACGAAACGGTCGCCTTTTACCGGAATAACCTGGGCTTTACCCTGACTGTCGGTGTAGACGAAAAGATGCAGACAGTAGACACGTCCGTAGACGGCCACCACCTAGTCTGGGCCATGCTGACAAGAGGCGACGCCTCATTGATGGTCCAAAACCGGGACAGCCTCGCTAAAGAGCTCCCGGACTTCAAGGAAATGAAGCCCGGCGGCGCGCTTACGCTATACTTTTCTGTCCTCAAGATCGACACCCTTTATCAAGAGCTTAAAGGTAAGGTTGAGGTTTATCAGGAGCCGCACAAAACGCTATACGGGGCCGATGAATTCGTCGTCCGTGACAATAATGGCTATTTCCTATTCTTCGCCGAGCAGCATCGGCACTAGCGGGGTATTCACAGGTTATTTTGATTCAAGTGCCATTACGTAATCGTAGCTCTCGTTGAGATATTCTGATAGGTTATCCTGATCTTCAAGCATGTGGTCAGGAATTAAGACATACCCTCTCATTACTGCTCCGTAGGACTTAAATATTATTGGCGACCGTAGCATTATGGTTGACATCCCAGCCTGGAAATAAGAACACAGCAGGATGACACATAAGGGCGCGTGCAATAGTTTTCGCGCGCTCAACACCTAGATTCACCCTATTATTCTCTATGGCAGAGATTGTCGACTGAGGAATCTTTGTCAAACCTGACAGTTCATTCTGGCTTAGATCTTGAAGCTCTCGGATAATACGTACAGATTCACCAACTGATACATCAACAGTCTTTTTTGCCTTGCGATACTCTTTTAAATCCATGCGTTTACCTCTTTCGATAGTCATGCGCTGTTATGTCAACGACCAGCACAATAATTTCTTGAGAGACTACTTGATAGATCAACCGATACTGATCTCCCAACCTGGAGGAGCGATGTCCTTTCCATTCGCCCCGCAAGGCCTCATCGTTGAACCCCTTGATAAGTTTGAGCCCTTCTGGTCCCGTCGTCCTTACAATGTCCTTCCATTTTTCATAACGCTTGAGCATATGAACGGGCAGGCGTTTCAATCCTTTGGCAACACGGCGGTGCTCATAGACTTCCCACATATCATAATTGTACTATATCTTTTTTGGTATGCCTATTTCGGCCTAACGTATGAGCTCACCCGCAACTATTTCGACCAGCCGGGTAGTTGTCTGGTGGAGCGATTTGTTAAGCGCCGTCCACTGGCCTCCACCTTATTATGCGTTTAGCGACCTAGCGATTTCAAGCGTATGAAAGCCCGTGATTTTGACAAGGAATTTGACGAGGGCAAAGATATTTCTGAGCATCTTGATCGCTCAAAGGCCAAGCGACCCGAGCTTGAGCAGAAAAGGGTAAACGTGGATTTTCCGATTTGGATGATACGTTTGCTTGATAAGGAAGCGGATCGTCTGGGTGTACCCCGACAATCTATTATCAAGATATGGTTGGCTGAGAGACTCGGTAAAGCGTCGTAGTAATATTTTTGGCGACCGCAGCATTATCTGAGCGGTCGCGTCCCTCTCTCTTGCTTTTCGGTCGCCAACGATTTTTGTTCGCCCAACGTCTGAGCTCACCTGCGGCTAGCCTGACCACCGGGTAGACGTCTGATGGAGCGGTTTGTTATGTGCCGTCGCTTATTTATCAAGATACGATTTCAGATCTCTGTAATAATTCTCGTGTGGCCCGATCATGATTAACTCAAGGTCTTCTCCAGTGAATCTATAAGCCAGCAGATATTGAACGGTCTCAATCTTGAACTTGTGTACAAAAACGCCCCGAAGATCACCCTTCTTCTCTTGTCCATGCTTCGGATCATCGGCTATTTTTCGGACTTGGTCATCTAGGCTCTTTTTTTCCTGTCTTGTAAAGCGCTTGGTTTTCTTTTCAAAAGAACGAGACTGTATGATTCTCATCCAGTCTCAGCCAACGGAGTATTCCGACGACTCCCCTTGATCCAGTTCTTCCAGACCGAGGAGAATTTCCCTTAACAGGTTATATGTTAAATCAGGGTTTTCTTCCGCGCATTTACCAATCTTCGCCCAATGCTCAATTTGGCCGGTTATGGATCGACTATCTACTTTGCTATGGGTTCTAGCTTCATGAACTAATTTGTCAGAAACTCGTACCGCTATCGTCATGATTACCTCCAATGTTGCTTAGTGTTGCATAATTATAACACTTTGCAACACAATGAAACATTATTTATATTGGTCGCTATCTACACATAACGTCTGGTGGAGCGATTTGTTAGCTCCTTTCATCATTATTGCAAGCTTGGCTCAAGATTGCACGGTTGATACTAGATAGACGGGGTCTGGCTGTTTTGCCCCGAACCTTCATGTGTTCTGCTCAGGGGCCGCCGACTTCGCCAGGCTCCTTAGGAAGCTGAGCGCTATGCCAGACGGCGACAATCCAAATCGTTTCCGCCTTAATGCGATAAAAAAACCGATATTGTTCGAGAATTACTTCGCGAAACGGAAGATCGGGGAACTCTGGCAAGATCCTGCCAGACTCTGGAAAGTCCTCTAATCTCGAAAGCACATGTTCTGCTCGGCGCCGAAAAGAGACAGCCGCAGCTAGATTATCTCTCTGGATGAATATCAGAGCTTCGAGAAACTGCGTGCGAGCTGAGGGCGTGAACTTGAGTCTCAAGCTTTCTCTTGCTTCAAAAGTTTGTCGGCTTCCTCGAAGACAGCGGCTTTATCAAAACCAACCCCAGCCTCAATTTCCTGTTCACCCCTGACGAGCAGGCGTAAAATCTCTAATTCATGTTGTGTATGCTCGTATGCTTCCATTCCGACCATCACAGCTGCGGCGCGGCCACGCTGCGTTATAACGACCGGCTCACGCGAAGTCGCGACACCCTTTACGATATTTGTCGCATCCTGGCGAAGGTCAGATATGGGAACTATCTTTGGTATTGTCATTAGTTGCACCACCTTTCATAGTGTTAATGGTACCCCTAATGATTGTGTGGGGCAACAAAATGACTGGACTGGACCCTTGTAACGCACGTTCGACCACCGTGCTATTAATTGCGGTTCACTGACTTATTGCGATTCACCGACAATTTGCCCTTATACTCTTAATTTGTTGAGCTAACATTGCCTTTTAAGTATCTTCAATCGTCGTGCCAATCATAGGCAATCAGGCCGCTATGAGTCAACGGAACCGGGGCGTTCTCTAGATAACGGGCCTTAAATGCGACAATAACGGCCGCATATGATTATTATGCTGCAGTCGTATAATTTCGGCGCTCAATATATCAAGCAAAGGGAAAAGCAGTGTGGAAAGCCATCGCCGTTCCTAGCTGAGCAGGGCCTCAAGCTCGTCTGCGACAGTGCTGGCCAAGGCGCGCTTGGATATGCGGCCCAGCTCGCGTTCGTCTTCCGCCCTCACGAGCAAGGCCTCGATGTCATCGGCGGCAAAGCCTTCGCCAAAACCGACTTTGGTTGCGACGATCATATCTAAGTTCTTGGCGGCCAGCTTGCGGTGCCCGGCAGCAGCCAAGCCCTCCGTCTGCGCAGCAAACCCGATCAAGACCTGGGTGTCTGTCTTAATGGCTCCCAGTTCGGCCAGAATGTCCGCGTTCCTTTCGAGCTGGATAGACTCCGGCAAGGAGTCTTTTTCTATCTTGGCGGAGGCTGTCGAGCCAAACCTGTGATCAGAAACGGCGGCTGTCATCACTAAGGCATCAGCGTCAGCAAAGTGCCGCTTTGCGGAATCTCGCATCTGCTCGGCCGTTTCTATCTGAACAAAGCGCACTAGACCGCTAGGCCTAAGATGCGTGGGGCCGCTGATAAGCACTGTCTCGCCCCCACGCCGAGCCAGCTCTTCGGCAACGGCATAGCCTGTCTTTCCGCTCGCCGGATTGGAGAGGAACCTGACTGGATCGAGATATTCGCGGGTCGGCCCGGCAGTAACAACAAAGCGGCGCCCGGCAAAGCGATCAGCTGTCTGAAGACGACCGACAACGACCTCCTCTATCTCGGCGACGTCCGCCATGCGCCCCCAGCCGGCGTCGCCGCAGGCAAGGTCGCCTTTGCCTGGTCCTACGAGCTCATATCCGAGCACCCGCAATGTTTCGATGTTTCGCTGATTCGCCCCGGAGAACCACATGCTCTCGTTCATGGCCGGGCAGATGATGACCGGGCAGTCGGCGGCAGCGACAATGGTCGAAATAGTGCAATCGGCTATACCGGCTGCCAGTTTCGCGATGATGTTCGCCGTGGCTGGAGCGATAACCAGAGCATCGAGGCCGCGGGTGATATCAAGATGGGTAAATCCGGCCCCCGCAAGATCGCGGATCGGCTCGCGGCCGGTGATGCCCGAAAAAGTGGCCGGCCCGATGAAATTCGGAGCTGAACGCGAAAAGACGGCCTGAACCTCGACCCCGCGCTTCACGAAGCGCCGGGCCAATTCAGCCGCCTTATAGGCCGCGATACTACCGCTGACGCCCAGTGCTATTCTTTTGTCCGTGACCGGGAGCTTAGGTCTCGGTGCTTCCCTCATCGGTTCGCTCATAGCCGATCTTACCTGACGCGATCTCACCGAACGCTATTGACAGTGGTTTTTCCTGGATAACATCGAGCTCCGGACCTCTTACTTCCGTCAACTCGTGCCTCTTGATGCTGTTGAAATAGTCATTGACCTGCCTGGCGCGCTTAGCCGCCAGAATGACCAATGTGAAGCGACTATCGAATTCGTCAATCAGCTTACTTACGTTTGGGTACATCTTTCACCTCCGTGCGTCCGTTAACAACCGGCCCAACTCTTCGCTGGCCCTGTCGAGATCGTCATTGACGATGATCTCATCGTACCGGTCGGCAAAACGCAACTCTTCTACCGCCGTTTCCATCCGCTTCTGGATCTGGTCGGCTGCCTCCGTATTGCGAGAGCCGAGTCTTCTAGCCAGCTCCTCCACTGAGGGCGGTGCGATAAAGATATAGACTGCGTCACTCCCGATCCGCTCCTTTATCTGCATCGCTCCTTGTACGTCTATCTCCAAAATGACGATAGCTCCACGCTCAAGCGCATCCGCGATCGGGGCGATGGGCGTTCCGTAATAGTCGTCGTAGACTTTTGCCCACTCCAAAAACGAATCGGCCTCGATCTCCCCTTCGAACTGTTCTTTAGTTCGAAAGAAGTAATCGACGCCGTCCCGTTCACCGCTACGCGGCTTCCGCGTTGTCGCGGAAATGCTATAAAAGATGTTCGGCACTCTTTCGAGGATATTCCCCACAAGAGTCCCTTTTCCGACCCCCGAGGGGCCGGATAGTACAACTAATCTACCGTTATCGGGAAGTGTTACCCGTCTAGGCAAACTCTTTAAGCAGATTCGCCCTTTGATTCGCGCCTAAACCCTGTACGCGCCGGGTCGGGCTGATCTCGAGATCTTCCATCTTTTTCGTCGCCCGTGCCTTGCCCACGCCCGGAAGCGACTCGAGCAGGTTGCCGACTTTCATGCGACCCACGATGGGGTCACCAGACTTGTTGAGTAATTCTTTGAGAGATACGGAACCGCTTTTCAGCTTCTTTTTCAGTTCCGCCCGTGCTTGTCTCGCCTCAGCCGCTTTCTTCAGGGCCGCGCGCCTTTCTTCGTCGGAAAGATTTGGCAGTGCCATTAAGTTCCTCCTTTTCCCCGCAGGGGGTTGACCAGGACGTTTGCCATTATACCGGTACTGCAACTGCTTGACAATAGAACAAGCGATAATAAAAAAGACTATTCTAGATAATCTTTTAGCTTGGCGCTCCGGCTCGGATGCCGAAGCTTCGAGAGAGTTTTTGACTCGATCTGCCGGATACGCTCGCGGGTAACGCCAAAGACGCGACCGACTTCTTCCAGCGTTCTCGGATGGCCGTCTTTGAGGCCAAACCGCAGCTCAATGACCTTGCGCTCCCGGTCTGTCAGCGTATCAAGGATGCGCCGTAATTGTTGCTGAAGGAGCGAAAACGACGCGGCGTCCGCCGGAACAACGGCCTCTTGGTCTTCGATAAAATCGCCTAATTGCGAGTCTTCTTCCTCACCGATCGGTGTCTCGAGCGAGACCGGCTCTTGAGAAATCTTTAATATCTCGCGCACTTTTTCCGGTGGAAGCTCCATCTGCGCCCCGATCTCTTCAGGGCTCGGCTCCCGCCCATACTCCTGAAGAAGTTGACGCTGGACCCGGATCAATTTGTTGATCGTCTCGACCATATGGACCGGAATACGGATCGTCCGGGCCTGGTCGGCGATGGCCCGCGTGATCGCTTGACGGATCCACCATGTAGCGTAAGTACTGAACTTATAGCCTTTGCGATAATCGAACTTCTCGACAGCGCGAATGAGACCGAGGTTTCCCTCTTGGATAAGATCGAGAAAGAGCATCCCTCTACCGACATAGCGCTTAGCGATACTGACCACAAGCCGCAAATTGGCTTCGACGAGCTTGCGCTTGGCCGCCATGCCCTCACGCTCAACGCGCTGTAGGCGACGCTTCGTAGCCCGCGTCAGCTCTGCGGTATCTTCCAGCTCGCGGATGGCCTCCTCGCCGGCCTCTATCGCCTTGGCCAACGTTACCTCTTGCGCCGCGGTCAAAAGAGCCACTTTACCGATCTCTTTCAGATACATCCGGACCGGATCGCTCGTCATAGTCTTGATCGAGAAATCTATCTTCTTCTTAACGCCCGGCTCGCTGGGGCCGCTGGGCGTCTTCTTCACGGCCGTTGCGGACTTTGCGGTCTTTTTTGGCTTATCCGTTCCAGCTTTAGCGGCCTTGGTGTCTTTATCAGCTTTAGCGGCTTTAACGGTCTTTGCTGCTTTCGCATCCTTATCAGTTTTAGCAGCCTTCGTGCCCTTCGCGCCCTTAGCAGGCTTCGGGGCCTTTTTGACCTTGTCTGCCTTCGTGGCCTTTGCTGCTTTCGAATCCTTATCAGCTTTAGCAGACTTAGGGGCCTTTGTAGGCTTTAAGTCTTTGGCGGCCTTGGTGGCGCCGGCAGCCTTCGCGGGCTTCGTATCCTTTTTGGCCTTCGTAGCTTTAGTGGTCTTCGGGGCCTTCTTGGTTTTTGTGGCAGCTTTAGCCTTGGGCGTATCGCCGTCGCCTTGGCCGGTTGGCTGGCTCTCGACGACACTGATGCCGAGCGAATCAAACTGAGCGTAAATATTATCCATCTGCTCGGCTGAAAGATCGACCTTATTAAGAGTATCGACGACCTCCTCGCTGCCCAGGACGCCTCGTTTGCTGCCTTTAGTTATGAGCTTCTGGACTTGCGGGAGCTCCAGTTCCTTTACTTCCTGACCCACAGACTTCCTCCATCTGTCACTTTATTCTTCAGCTCTCGTCTCTTATATTCCATGGCTACAAGTTCTTCAAATAGTTCATCATACCTCTTATTTGAACTATCAGTAACCTGCAACTCTTTTTTGAGACGCTCAATGTGTCTATTTAGCGAGGCTTCCTTGCATTTTAGAAACAGACCAGTGAAATATGTGTCTAAGTCATCCGCTCCGAAGGGTTCGAGGGCCAGCTCCGAAACCAGCCGGCTCAGCTCGTCGTCGAGCCTGTGGATCATTTCAGCGATATCTTCGCCTTTACCCCCAACTCTGTCTTTTAAAACAGCAGCCAGTCGCGTCAGTATGGGGTCCGGCCATGCTTCGATATCCAGATCATCCAAACCCGCGGCACGCTGCGGATCCTCTAGTATTGCCCGCAGCAACTCGCGCTCGGGCCCACTGATCCGCTTTACAGCGACGCGATCTTGATGCCCGTGTGATCGGGTGCGCGGCGCGACGGCCGCCTTTATCTCTGCCGTCAACGCCTCAAACGAGATGCCGAGGCTGTCCCCCAAGTAACGCATGTACTCCTCTTTAGCAACCGCCCTGCTCAATCCAGCCAGCATCGGGGCCGCCTCTGCCACCGCTTTCATCTTCCCGGTCGCATCGGTACCGGCGCGCTCGATGATCCTATCCAGTATGAAGAATCCGAGAGGTCGGGCCGCCTCGATCAACTCCGAGAAAGCAGCTACCCCCTTCTCGGCAATAAAGTCGGCGGGATCGAGACCGCCGGGTACCACGGCCACAGATAATTCTGTTTCCACATTGACGATCAACCCGTCAAGAGCCTCGCTGCCCGGCAGGCGCTGCAAATTCAGATACTCAGAGCTCCGCTCCGCGGCATTGAGCCCCGCTTCGTCTCCGTCAAAGACCAATACAACGCGATTGACGAACCGCCCCAATAAACGCAAGTGGTCTTCCGTGAAGGCGGTCCCCAAGGTGGCGACGACATTGCAGACACCGACGCCCACGCAGGCCAGCAAGTCAGTGTATCCTTCGACGACTAGGGCCGTTTCCGTTTTCAAGAACTCGGTCTTGGCTTGACTGAGTCCATATAGTATTGACCCCTTGTGATAGAGAGGGGTCTCCGGAGAGTTGACATACTTCGGCAGCGAATCATCGAGAACCCGCCCGCCGAACGCGATGGTGCGCCCTTGATTGTCGAGGATAGGAAAGATGATGCGTCCCTTGAGACGGTCATACAACCCGCCCTTATCCGACCGGGCCGCCAGCCCCGCTCCGATCATCTCGGCCTCTTCGATCCCCTTGCTTTTAAGATACGTCAGGAGCGATGACCAATCCGGCGAATGCCCCAGCTTGAACTCGACGGCCAGGTCGGCCAAGCCGCGCGCTTTTATATAATCGCGGGCGGCCGCTCCGCTGTCGAGCCGCAGAGCTTTCTGGTAGAAAACGGCCGCCTCGTCACAGGCTTTCAGGAGGCGCGTCTTCTTTCCGGCCTGACGAGGGTCACGCTTGGTCAATGTATGGCCCACGCGGCGGGCCAGCGTTTCGACGGCTTCGG
>JAUWIO010000144.1 GCA_030605305.1 Actinomycetes bacterium | reverse complement strand
ATGGGCCACTGGCGGTTGGGACATTTAACGAAGAACGCCCTGCTTGGGGCAGCCACAGCCTTAGCGGGTTTCTTCTTCGCCGACCTCGCGCTACGCGCATTTTCGAAGCCGCTCGGCCTCGGCGGGATAGCGGACATCGCCGGGTTACCCCTGATCATCTTGACGTTTATGGCCCTCGGGATCGTCGGCATGCCGGTGATGAACGGCATATCAAGGCGTTTCGAGCGCGAGGCTGACGCCTTCGAGCTGAAACTAGTCGGCAAGCCGGAGGCGACTATCAGCACATTTGAGAAACTGGCCGCCCAGAACTTGGCGGACCCGGACCCCAACCCGTTCATCGAGTTTTGGCTCTTCAGTCACCCGTCGATCAAAAGCCGGATCGCTATGGCCGAGACTTATTTGACTAAAGAATCGTAAGACTGGAAACGTTCGCGGTACTCAGGCACGTTGATCATCGGGGGCCGAGGGTGATCGAAAACCTCTTGCGACTCCAAGTGAAAGCTCTCGTCGCTCCGCTTTATCAGGTTCATCTGCCGGTTGATCGTCTGTAGGATGCGGCCCTGATGGCGGGCTTGGAGCGACTCGATAACAGCATGGATGATGGCAAATGACATCTTGCTCAACCCTTCGAGGCTCTGGTTCCGGTGGATCCGCTGCTTAAGATCGACTTGACCGATCGCGGGCAAGCCGAACTTGTGCAGAATATCGATGAGCAGGCCGATCTCCACGCCGTATCCGGAATAGAAGGAGAGCTGCTCGAGCAGCGAGCGACGCCCGGCGTATTCTCCCGAAAGCGGCTGCACCAGACCCGATAGGGCCGGGAAAAAGAGGTTGATGAGCGGGCGGGCCGTCAATTCTGTCACCCGGCCACCGCCGGTCTTCAATACCCGGCCGTCTTCGACCTTAAGTGGCCGATGGTAGAACCCTTTGACATACTGAAGTTGAGGCTGGCGCAGGATCGGGCCTATGACGCCGTAGACGAATTGCGGGTGGATATTCTTAATATCCGTGTCTATCCAGGCAATAACGTCCCCTTTGAGCACATAGAGGCTCTTCCAAAGCGCGTCGCCCTTGCCGTGATAGGAGCCTTGGGACGGAAGTATCTCGGGATGCTGATGGACCGGGATGCCGGCCGCCTTTGCTATCTCGACAGTCCGATCGGGCGAGCCGCTATCTATAAGGACGATCTCGTCAAGAAGGGGTTGTTCCTCCATCAACTCTGTCTTCATCATATCGATGATCTCTCCGATGGTCTCTTCTTCGTTGAGGGTCGGCAACCCGAGGCTGATGGTCAGACCTTGGCTGCGCTTCAATTCAACTAGCTCATCGACGCGGGAAAACTCCTCGCTATCGAAGGTGTTTTCAGCGAACCATTTGTCGACAAAACCAGGGAGGTTCTCAGCGGTCGTCTCGTCCTCTTGGAACTCTTCGAGTCGATAGGGCTCGAAGACAAAGACCGGGTCCGGCCGCCGGCTCTTGATTATCAACACCGTAGCTTCAGTCCCCTCGGCGACCCGCTCCGGTATCTCGCCAAGATCGGCCCGGTCGATCGAAGCGATCGACGCGCCGAGGATGACAAAATCGA
Source organism: Actinomycetes bacterium (assembly GCA_030605305.1). GTDB lineage: Bacteria > Actinomycetota > Aquicultoria > CAJVYJ01 > JAUVQD01 > DAOUYN01. Next base: position 2,007 of record JAUWIO010000144.1, on the reverse strand, counting down.
ACTCCTGCGCCTTCTCAAGGATAGTGGCAGCTACATCAGTCGAGGTGACCGTGATATGTTCGGCCCCCTCGAAGAGTAGATCCTCTTCGACGGCCGGCGGCGCCTCCTTCGACTCTTCGGCGATGTGCAGCACGGTCATCTTGGCATCGAATCGGCGGCAAACCGCGCCGGCGATATCGAGAGCGAGGGTGGCATTGACGCCTGCCCTCATCGGCACTAAGACGTTGTGGTGCTTTCGGAGTCGTCCCGGTCGGACGATAGCGGCATCCTTTTGACTGCCGGCCACGACCTGCTCCAGCCAGGCTCCCGGACGTCGACGGTCTTTGACCATGTCCCAGCCCAGGACGATCAGATCGCAATCTTGTTCCAAAGCGGCCCCGATGATCTCCGGCGTCGTCTCTCGCCCGACTTTGACGACCGAACGGACCGTGATATCCTGGGCCGGCTCCGAGCTTATCAACCGCTTGATCAAGCGCCGCTGCCGATAGGCCCGCATCGTCCCATAGCTTATAGGGCGGCCATCAGGCACTTTAACGACTCCTAGGGCGACGACCTCGCCGCCGTGAGCGCCTATCAGTGAAGAAGCGATCTCAAGGACCGGCACTGTGGCCGTATTCTTAGTGACCGGCATCAGTATTCTATAAGGCCGCTCCGACAAGCCGTCACTTCCTCTCCACTCGGAAACCGTTTTTGCGAATCTAGCCTGGGGTAAAAGAAGATACTAGATAGTGTCTGCCTGAATCCGATTATAGCAAATACCGCCTCGACTAGCGGCGACTTGATATGGCAACCGGATATCGTTAGGATAGCAAATCATGGTCAATAATGAACTCCTTGATATGCTGATAATCGGCGGCGGCCCCGGAGGGTTGACGGCGGCGATCTATGCGCTGCGCGGCAAGCTCAAGACACTTCTGGTCGAAAAGACCGGCATGGGTGGACAGATCGCCCTTTCGGCCGTGATCGAAAACTATCCGGGTGTCGACCCGATCAGCGGGGCCGAGCTGATGGCTAAATTCGAAGAACAGGCACGCGGATTCGGCTTGGAGACCGAATCGGCCGAAGTCAGTGCTATCGAGGACGCCGGCGACCATCGCCGCGTCGTCACGACTGACGGCGAGTACCGGGCCAAAACGGTCATCATCGCTTCAGGCGCCAAATGGCGAAAACTTGGGGTTCCGGGAGAGGCTGAATTCACCGGCCGGGGTGTCTCATACTGCGCCACTTGCGACGGTTTCTTCTTCCGGGGAAAAGAAGTCGTGGTCGTCGGCGGCGGAGATACGGCAGTCAAAGAGTCGCTTTTCCTAACGAAAATGGTCGAAAAGGTCCATATCGTCCACCGGCGGGACAAGCTGCGGGCGGAAAAGATACATCAAGAACAGGCGCTCGCGCATCCGAAGATCGAATTTCACTGGGATTCAGTGGCTGAAAGCATCAATGGCGAGTCGACCGTGACCGGCGTTTCCGGCAAGAACATCAAGACCGGCGAGGAGAAAGTAATCCCGGTCAGCGGCGCTTTCATCTTTATCGGCGTCTTGCCGAATTCGGACTTCTTCACTGGTGATACCGACAAGCAGGGCTTTATTGCCACCGACAGAATGATGGCTACTTCAATGCCGGGCGTCTTCGCCATCGGAGACGTTCGCGATACGCCGCTGCGCCAGGTGGCCACGGCGGTCGGCGACGGCGCCCTAGCCGCCTATAGCGCTCAAGACTTCATCGAAAAGCAACCGGCGCGCACTTAAAGCTCGACTAACTTGGCAGCCGCGTTCCTCAAAGCGAGGGCGACCGGCGAGTCCGGGGCCGCCAAAACAACCGGCATCCCATTGTCCGCGCTCTCGCGACCGATCGGATCGAACGGTATCTGCGCGATAAGGGGCGCCCCGAGTTCCTCTGACAGCTCCAGCCCACCGCCTTTGCCAAAAAGATAGTTCTTTTCGCCGCAATGGCCGCAGATCGAAAAGGACATGTTCTCGATCACACCGACAACGTCGACTCCCGCCTTAT
>JAUWIO010000287.1 GCA_030605305.1 Actinomycetes bacterium | reverse complement strand
CCGCTGCGACCGGGGGCGAGGTTTTCTTTGCCGCCTCGGCCCGAGGGCCGGGCGGGTTTGGCTTGTTTGGTTCCTGCGTTTGAGGATTTTGCCCATGGTTTAGGCAGCCATCGGTATGGGGGGCGCCGGACCGGCGTGCTGGATCAGCCGCTTCAGGTTCTGCACGGTCGCCACGAGCAGGAACTCGTCCCTCGCCCCGGAGAGACCGCGTAACCTGAGCCTCGTGAGCCCGAGATTGCGCTTTACCTCTCCGAACAGGGTCTCGATCTTCTTGCGCTCGACGGCGGACACTTCGTAGGCCTCGGTCCGCATCAGCTCCTGGGTATAGTCGCGGGCATCCTGATTGACATCGCGCTGCACTCGGCGCTCCCGGCCCGCGGTGCATTTGGGCTTGAGCGGGCATCGACCACAGTCGCTGCGCTTGGCGACATATTTGAGCGTCGTGCCGTCATATACGGTGCCGGATGTCTTCAGTTCCTTGCCGCCGGGACAGGTATAGAGATCGCGTTCCCTGTCGTAGTGGAAGTCGGCCCGGACGAATTTACCGTCCGCCCCCACTTCGCTTTGATCCCGTACCAGGACGTGCGGATCGATCTCGCGCTTGACCAGCCAGTCCAGCATCTTGCCCGTCCCATAGGCGGTATCGCCGGCGATGCGATCGGGCTTGAGGGCAAAGCGCTCTTCCACCCTCTCGACCATGGTCTCCGTGGCATCCACCTCCTTGGTGATACGCGTCGGCGTCGCCTCGACATCGAGGATGACCGCGTTCTCCATGTCGATCAGATAATTGAGGCTGTAGCCGAACATGACCTTGTGGCGGCCGCGAGTAGTCCAGGCGGCGCCAGGATCGATCGGCGACATCGCCTTGGGCTGCTGCTTCGGGTTGAGGGGCGGGTTCTCGCTCTCCAGAGCCATCAAGTATTCCCGAACGGGGCCGCGAGCCCGCTCCTTGTCCGTCCACTCGACCACCGCCCCCTCGATGCGCTTGAAGCGGCTGGCGTCCGCCTCGATCACGCTGGCGTCCACGGCAAAGCCCTCGCCTCCCACCAAACCCGCTTTCATGGAGTTGCAGACGACCTCCTCGAAGACCGTGCGCAAGATGTCGCTCTCCCGGAACCGGCCGTGGCGGTTGACCGACAGGGACGAATGATCCGGCACCTTGTCTTCCAGACCCAAGCGGCAGAACCAGCGGTACGCCAGGTTCAGCTCGACCTCCCGGCACAGCCGGCGCTCCGAGCGGATCGAATAGCAATAGCCGATCAGAAGCATCCGGATCATCAGCTCCGGATCGATCGAGGGACATCCCGTGTGACTGTAATAAGGAGAAAGCTCGGCCCGAAGCCAACTCAGATCGAGTACGGCGTCGATCTTGCGCAGCAGATGATCCGACGGAACCCGATCCTCCAGACAGAACTCGTAAAACAGCCGGTCCTGACTACCCTGCCGCTCACCCATCATCGCCCGTTCTCCCCGAATCACCGGGGAAATCGAATCACGATCAGCAGATCCCCTCAAGCGAGTTCTTCACCACTCTCGGCTACAAGCGGACTCTCCGGGCACCTCGCCGGTACGTCCGCTCTGACCCCAGAAGCAGACATTCGGTCGGCGACATTCTCTATCCCACCGATTTCGTCCGCATCGCCCCCGAGAGCGGACCGCCCCGCCGCCGCCAAGT
>JAUWIO010000044.1 GCA_030605305.1 Actinomycetes bacterium | reverse complement strand
TTACGAGGAGCTGCGCAAGAAATTCACCGCCGAGGCTTCGACTGTCTTGGAGGAGATCGACACTCTGCGTTCCAGCAAAGAGGGCCGTTCGAAGTCGGGCAAGAAGGGCCGAAAGAATAAGGCGTATGCCACGGCAGTGGCCGTAAAAACTGAGGTTCAAGAAGAACACACTTGCGATAAGTGCGGTTTCGCCCATAACGAGGACGATAAATTTTGTCAGAGTTGCGGGGCCGACCTGGCCTGAGACGTACGATTTCTATAATTCACGAAAGAGCGCGCCAGCGCAGACGGCATGAAGGAGACGGCGTAAATGAGCAAAACTGCAATATTCATCTTGCTAGCGATAGTGCTCTTTGTTGGTTCGTGGACGGTTCTAAGTATGAAATCCCAATTTCCAGCCGATGACCAGACCAGCGGTATGAGCGAGGCTGTCGTGCCTGAGGGTGAAGGCGTGGATCAGCTCACCCGCTCTGACAGCGGGGAGGGAGGCGTAACTGTCTCTGCGACCTATGTGACCGACTCGATATTGGCGGCAGCCCCCTCGATGCCCACGCCACAGTACAACCCCGATACGGAAATAGTTTTCTTGATCGCCATGAACACACATTCTGGAGATCTCTTGGGCTATGACCTGACAGAGCTGACGATTCTTACAGACGACGCCGGAAATGAACTCAAGCCGATTGGCGATTGGGAGGTTGTGAGCAATGGCGGACACCATCGCAGTGGATATTTGAGATTCTCCCGCGACGACGATATAGAACTTTCCAATCGAGCAGGATCTCTGGAACTGACGGTAAAGGATATCGCGGAAATACCTGAACGTAGATTAACTTGGAAATTGCCGCTTCCCAACAACTAAGGCGCTGCCGAACATGGAATTAGCATTTCCTTTCTTTGCCGGTATACTGGCTTTTCTTTCCCCCTGCATCGTGCCGATGATCACCGTCTATTTGAGCTTGATCACAGGCTTGACTGCGGACGAGCTCTTGGCTGAAGAAACTCATGTCGTGCGAAAACATATCATCGTTAACACCGTCTACTTTGTAATTGGCTTTTCTATTGTATACATTGCGGCGGGTTTGGCGGCCGGATATGTCGGCCGCTTTTTGACCGAATATCAAACGCAGCTCAATCAAATCGGGGGCGTCATCATCATCCTGCTCGGTCTCCGCTTTGCCGGTGTTTTTAAGTGGCTCCCAATAGACCCTTTTGGCTGGCTGAAGCGCCCAACGATCAAGAGAAACGCCCCCGGTGGTCTCGGCTCCATGGGTGTGGGAACATTGTTCGCCATTGCCTGCTCTCATTGTTTCGCGGGCCTGTTGACGTCCGTCCTTATTTTTGCGGGAATTACGGGCTCGCAAACTCAAGGTGCAGCGTCGCTGGCATTATTCTCATTAGGGCTGGCCATCCCCTTCATGGTGACAGCTTTTGCGGTTACATCCGTGATCGATAAGCTGAAAGCGGTTCAAGGCCGGCTATGGATTTTCTCACTTTTAAGCGGTGCGTTTCTCGTCTTTTTTGGTGTACTGACATTTACTGGAAAATTCACGGCCATGGCTGAGTTTTTCAGCAAAGTCTTGCCCTACTAGTTTATGAGCGCTTTCTCAATCAGCATTACGACTCGATATATTGGCCCCATGCAAGCTAACCTCTCGGTACCGGTCGATCATCGAGGCGGTCCGATCAGTGATTCAGCCGCTCATCAGCCATTCAAGATTACCGGCGAACCGGTGGCGCAACTCGCTCCGTAAGGCCACGTGCTCGGGCCGGCGCAGCTTTGGGTCATCGTCCAGCAAAGCAAACGCTTCCCGCCTGGCCACTTCGAGCACGTTAAGGTGCTTGGAAAGCTTAGCCAGTTTTAGGTCAGGCAACCCGGATTGACGCTCCCCGAAGAGCTGCCCTTCCCCGCGTATCTCCAAGTCAGTTTCGGCCAACTCGAAACCGTCGCTGATAGACGTGACGGCCTCGATCCGCGCTCGGCCTTCCTCCGTCTTCGCATCCGCAAAGAGCAGGCAGTGCGACGGCCATTCACCCCGGCCCACCCGGCCCCGCAACTGATGCAGTTGCGAAAGACCGAAGCGTTCGGCGTGTTCGATCATCATGACGGTGGCCTCCGGTACATCGACACCGACCTCGATAACGGTCGTGGCGACTAAGATGGCGAGATCGCCGGCGCGAAAAGCCGACATGACCGTTTCTTTTTCACTTGAAGACATCCGCCCATGGAGCAGACCTACTCGCAATTCCGGGAAGATTTCGGTTCGGACATGTTCCGCCTCGCGCAGGACCGACTTGGCCTCGAGTTTGTCGGAGTCCTCGACGAGAGGGCAGACGATATATGCCCGGCGCCCGGCGGCCACCTCGCGCTTGATCAATTTGTAGGCGCGGGCACGCTTGGCTTCCGGCACATGGATGGTCTTGATGTGATCGGCGACGGACCGCCCCCCCGGACGGCCCCTGATAGTCGAGACATCCAAATCGCCGTAGAGAGTCAGGGCCATCGTCCGCGGTATGGGGGTGGCGGTCATCACGAGCAAGTCCGGATCATCCCCTTTGCTCCGCAGATCCAGTCGCTGGCGGACACCGAAACGGTGCTGTTCATCGATGACGACCAACCCCAACCGGGCGAAGTCGATATCCTCTTGTATCAAGCTGTGGGTCCCGATGATGATATCGGCCTCGCCCGAGGCGGCCGCGGCCGCGGCTTCACGGGCGACAGCTGTGCGCCCGCCAAGAACCAATACCACCTTCAATCCCAGCGCCTCCAGCTGCTCGCGCAGGTTCAAGTAATGCTGCTCGGCCAGGACTTCCGTCGGCGACATCAAGGCGGCCTGATGGCCACCCTCCACCACCATCAGCATGGCCGCGGCAGCCACCACAGTCTTGCCTGAACCGACTTCACCCAAAAGAAGTCGGTTCATCGGCCGGTCCGATTCCAGATCCGCCTTGATATCGCCCAAGACCTTGGTCTGGTCGGCAGTCAAACGCCAGGTCAGGGCCTGATAAAACGGATCGAGCAATCTCTTATCTATTTGATGGCTGATCCCGCGGGCCTCACGCTCGACCCAGCGCTTCTTGGCCACGAGGCCGACTTGAAGAACGAATAGCTCATCGAAGACCAATCGCCTCCGGGCTGCTTTGAGAGACTCGAGATCAGAGGGAAAATGGATGTCGCGGATAGACTGAGCCAGGCCGGGCAGCTTATAGCGTCGCCGTAGCGCTTCGGGGAGTATTTCCGGCAGCATGTCCGCAAAATCGCTCACCGCCCGCTCGATCAGCTTGCGCAGCCTGGCGGCGGAGAGTTTGGCAGTCGCCGGGTGGCCCGGGATGATACGAGCGGTATTCGCGCCCGACTCGCCGCTCTCGTCATCCAGGACATCGTAGAACGGCCCGTTCATCTGCAATCTCGAACACCGCCAAGTCGTCTTGCCGCTAAAAGCGACTCGTGTCCCCGGCTTCAACCGCTCGCCGATGAAATTCTGATTGAACCAGATCCCGTCGAGATATCCTGTCCCGTCGAAGATAGTCACCGTCAAGATGTTGAGGCGTCCCCGGCGGGCAGCCCTGCTCTCGGTGTCTCGCACCTCGCCGACTACCGTGACCTCGTCGCCTTCCTTGATATCGCCGATCCGCTTGACTGTCCCAAGATCGAGATAGCGATGGGGATAATGGCGCAGGAGGTCGGCAACCGTGCGGATGTCGAGGCCGTGCAGCGTCGCCGCCAGCCTAGGGCCGACGCCGGTCAGTTCTTCAATAGGGGCTTCCCAGGAAGCCGGCCGAGTGACGCTCATGCGTCAATCATAGCAAAGGTTATTCGACGATAACGGTTGCTTTCATGTTCGGATGGAGATGGCAGTGATAAGTGTAAGTGCCAGGGGCTGAGAAAACCTGCTCGGACTGCGCTCCCTGGCTGATCACGCTAAGTTGATAGGCGTCGTCGTCCGCATGGACCTGATGAGGGGCGCCGTCTTTATTTGTCCAGACTACGATCGTTCCGGCCTTTATCCGTATCTCCGCAGGCGAGAACAGAAAGTCGGCGATATCGACACTAACGCGATCGTCATCGGCAGCCTGCGCGTCGTTCGCGTCCTGGGCAACGTCATCAATACCCGCGTCGCTGGTCCCGCCGTCGCTTCCGCCACTCGGTGCCTCCACTGACGGCTCGGTGGTCGTCTGGTCCGCCGCGGAACCGCTGTTGCCGGCACAACCGGCCAACAGAAAAAGTGACAGTCCAAAAAGAACTATCGGGGCGAGACGGGTGAAGAAACGGTGGGAAGAACGCATGCGGGACTCCTTTGCTTGCCTGAACATTAAATAGCGCAACAAATGTTACGCATTACGTATCGTCCTGTCAACGACGGGCGGCGGCCCGGCGATGTGAGGATAGAGTCAACGCACGGACCTGCGTGATCGGGCGGACTTCTTGATGGTCCGGACGATCAACCAAACAACCACCGGGAAGCCGAACACCAGCGCTACGAGCGCCGCCATGCCACCGTCGTCCGCCCTGAACTCAGCCGGCTTATAGTTGGGGTCACCGGGAGCCGCACTTCCGGACCCGCCCATGTCCATGCCGTCCATGTCTCCGGCCCCAGAGCCCGCCGATCCTTGGCCCGAGCCGCCGGGAACCGGCTGGTCTTCAGCTTGAGCCAGGGTCGGTAAAGCGATCACGATTAACACGATCAACAATACTGGGAGAAGTCTTTCCATGCACACCTCACAAGTCTACTTGCCTGAACCTTACTGCTGAATCATACCAAGCCGGGGTATCCTATTCAAGATATGTATGTGACCAGCACTGTGTTTGGAGGCGTTAATGTAAACAGGCGGCCTCCGCCCTTGCTCGCCCCCCGCCAATCTGCTAACATTCAGAGCGTTCAGGCAAGCGAAATCGTATAGGTAGCTGTGCGCTTCTTAGTGTGCGGGATCAATACCCATCGGCTTACCTGAGCCTGTGGGGTTTTTTATGCCCAAACACTCAATCCGGCGGGAGCCGGAGCTGACGACGGAAGACAAAATGCGCCTGGAAAGAGTCAGTCTCAAGAATATTTGGAACCACCGCGGCCGGGTCGGCTTCTTGAGCGTGGCCTTGATCGTCGCCGTGGCCACGATCGTGGCGCTGAATTCGCTCTCCAATATGATGCAGCTGGATTTTCAACGACAATTGGACGAGTACGGCTCGAATATGGTCATCGTTCCCAAGCAGGACGAGTTGGCCCTATCTTACGGCGGCGTCAGTCTCGGCTCGGTTGCGCCGACAGAGCAAACATTGCGAAACGAAGATGTCGCTAAGCTCAGGACCATTAAGAACAACGAAAACCTAGCCGTCATTTCCCCTAAGATCATCGGGGCGGCCACCATCAAGGACCGCGACGCTCTCGTCGTCGGCGTCCGGTTTGAGGACGAACTCCGCATCAAAAAATGGTGGAAGTTGAACGGCGGCCGCGAGGCGCGCCAGGGCCGGCACGAAGCCCTCGCCGGCGCCCATGCCGCCCGCGACCTCGGACTGGCGCCGGGAGACAGCGTAGAAGTTAATGGAGAAACATTTAAGGTAGTCGGCGTCCTCGAAGAAATCGGCTCAGAAGAGGACCGGCCTCTATATATCGGACTACAGAGCGCGCAACGCCTCTTCGACCGCCCCGGTCAGCTCGACCTGATGGAGGTAGCAGCCTGGTGTTACGATTGCCCCATCGAGGTGATAGTCGGACAGACCCTGGAAAAGCTGCCCCATGCCGACGTCGCTGCCGTTGCTCAAGCCTCGAAGGCCCGTAACCGGGTGGTCACACAATTCAACCTCTTTGCCTTAGTTCTATCACTGGCGGTCGGATTCTCCGGGAGCATGATAATCTTCGCCAATATGACGGCTGCCGTTAGAGAGCGGCGCCGCGAGATCGGCATCTTTCGCGCGGTCGGTTTTCGGGGTCTGAATATTCTGGAGATCATTCTCTTCGAGGTTGTCTTGCTGGCTCTCTTCGGCGGCCTAGTCGGCTATTTACTCGGGGTCGGTGCGGCCGTCTTGTCGGCGCCCGTGCTGGGCCTGAGCGTTCCGATGGCCTTCGATCCGACCACTGCCTACTTTGCCGTACTGGGAACTATCCTGCTGACAATAGTGTCGAGCCTCTACCCGGCAATAACGGCCGCCCGACTCAGCCCGTTGACGGCCCTCAACGATATCTAGGAGCGAAATGAGCATCACAACGATCATCATAAGGAACATCATCATGAGAAAGGGAAAGATCGCCTTGATGGTCGTGGGCCTGGCTTTGGCTGTAGCCACCTTAGTTACCGTCGTCTCTATCAACCGTTCGATCGCCGGCGCCGTCGAAGAAAAGTTGGACGATTACGGTTTCAACATCATTATCTCGCCCCGGACCGTCAGTATGGATCTTGATTACGGCGGCGTCAGCTTGGCCAGCGTCAATCGGGCCGTCACTGAAACTCTCGGTCGCCAAGAAATTGCCGGTGTCGAATCGGTGGCGAAGACGACCGGCGCATTCCGGAGCGCCTCCCCCAAACTACTCGATAAGGTAGAAATAAACGGCCGTCCCGTCCTGTTGGCGGGCGCCGATCTGAAGGTC
>JAUWIO010000159.1 GCA_030605305.1 Actinomycetes bacterium | reverse complement strand
GTTCACCTCAATCCACATATTCCTGACGAATAAGGTCGGTGAGCGCAAACGGGATATTTCCGTTATCGGGGCAGGCGACCCCACGGCGCGCCCAGCCGAGTCTGCCTATGAGGTCGGGCGGGAGATCGCCCGGGCGGGACACATACTGGTCTGCGGGGGCCTCAGCGGGGTGATGGAGGCAGCTGCTCGCGGCGCGGCAGAAGCCGGCGGCATGTCGCTCGGTATCTTGCCTGGCGATGATCGCTCCGATGCCAACCCCTACATCACGGTCTCCATCCCCACGGGCTTTAGCCATGGCCGGAATTATCTCGTCGTTAAGACCGGGGATGGTGTGATCGCGGTCGGGGGGGGCGCCGGGACGCTCAGTGAGATCGGCCTGGCGATCAAGCTCGGCCGCCCGCTGGTCCTTCTCGATAGTTTGGACATAGACTCGCTCGGGGTCGCGGGGTCGAAGTTGGCGGCGGTTGCTTCGCCTGCTGCTGCTGTCGCCGCTGTCGAACGCGCTTGGCGCTCGGTGTCCTATTGAGCTGAGTTGACCTCTTTTTTGGCTTCGTCGGCGTCAGGGAAGAGCTGAAACAGCTGGTCGAAGCCGGTCAAGCGGAAAAGCTTCTTGATGGGAGGCTTGGCTCCGGCCAGGAGGACTTGTTGATGTCGCGCCCGTAACTTTTCCCTAAGACGCAGGAGCGCCTGCAATCCGGAAGAGTCCATAAAATCAAGCTCTTCGAGATTGATGATAAGGGACCGTTTGCCGTGGTCGCTCGTGCGCCACATCATCGCGTAAGCGCCCGGGGCGCTCGAGAGATCGACTTCGCCCACTATGTTGATCACCGGGATATCGGTCGTGTCATCAGAAACAACCAATGAGCAGCCGCTAGTCGGGGTGCTTTGTCCTTTGGTAGGTTTTTCGACCGGCTTACTTATCATTATGGCCTCCTTGACCAACACGCAGAGCTTACCAAGGCCTGCAACAGCTAGTCAACCGACCTAACGTTAATAGTACAACCGTTGATGCCTTGGATTCATCCGCTTCGTCCTCTATACTTAAATCGAAAGCAGGGCGAGAATATTCTTCACGAAATCAGACACCCCTAAACATATTTTCAGCGATGAGCGCCTTAGAGATGATAAGGACCGATTCGACCGCGTGCCGACGGTGTCGACACTGTGTTCGGCTATGTCCGGTCGACGCCGTCGCGGTCACGGAGACTATTCTTGAGATAGATCCGGAGCGGTGTGTCGGTTGCGGCGCCTGCATCTTAGGCTGCTCTCAAGCCGCGCTGATCCCCGCCCCGTCGGCCATAACGACCGTATTAGATCTCGTGAAAAAACAGCAGCTGGTCGCTATCGTTCCCCGTCAAACACGCTTGCTCCTGCCAACGGCTCAATGGCCTGCTTGGGAAGCGGCCCTGCTGGCTATCGGGTTTCACGCGGTCGAAGAAGGGGCGCCGGCGAGGCGACTACTTGATCTGATGTATGAAGACCTCGATTCGAACAAGGAGTCCTCGCCGCCCTCGATCAGGTCGTCATGCCCGGTCATCGTCAACTTATTAGAACGGTTCCGCCCGGATCTGGTCGAGTCTCTCGCTCCTTTGGCTACTGAATATGAAGTTCAGGCGAGACTCGTGGCAGAAGTCTATCCGGGGCGTCCTCGTTCTGTGGTCGTCGCCCCGTGTCTCGGCGCCCGGATGCTGACCGAGAGAGGCGAAAGCACTCTGGCCGCCGTCGTTTCCCCGACCGATATTCTGGCAGCCCTAAGCGAGCAGGGAATCGCTCTAGAAGTCGAACTTGGGGCGGCCGATGGCGGGATCTTGGACCCGCTTTCCCGGTGCGACCTGGCGGGATTGTTGGCCGGCCTGCCGGACCGAAATGATCTCGAAGGATCGGCGGGAGTCACTGATCTTTGGGGTTGCGGGCAATGCGCCGCGACCGAGGTCGATGGTGACGGTCTAGACGATGAACAGCTGCGGTCATTGTCTCGCCTCGCCGTGACTTCAGGGTTTACCTCTAAACCGCAAACCCGTAAGCGGATAAAGGCCGCCCAAGTGGCGCAAAGCTTGGCCGCCGGGGGGCTGGGCGAAGCAGACTCCCGACTGAACTGTACTATCTGCGGGTACGCCACGTGCGAAGATCAAGCGAGGGCGGTTCTTCGGGGTGCTTCGGATTGGTCGGCCTGTCTCCCGGCACAAAGGCGGCGCTGGACGGCCGTCGACTCGAACCAGGCCCGCAATGTGACGATCGATCGATTGACAGGATTGTTAGGTCGCCGCGGTCTGATCGATGTTCTGGATACGGAGTTGAAACGGGCTCGCCGCTATACGCACGAGTTGTCTTTGGCCGCCTTCGTGGTCGAAGACCTTGATGAGATCACCGGCGCATATGGTAGCCGTGCCTCGGAACGAGCGATGGTTTCGCTTGCCCAGCTCTTCGGGCGGCAAGCCCGGGAGACTGATTTTCTCGCCCGCGCGGGCAGCGATACCTTTATCACAATATTGACCGAGACGGGCGCCAAAGAGGCGGCGGAGATAGTCGAGCGGCTGCGGGAGAAAGTGGCGGCCACCGTCTTCTGGCTGGACGAAGATGTCGGGGCGCGCCTCGTAGTCCGCGCTCAGGCGATGGAAGTCCTAGCCAACGCGACGGCACCCGGCGTTCTTGATGAAATCGAGAGCGCGCTACTGTCTGACCATGACGCGGAAGCATCCGGTGTCACTGGGAGCTGAGCGCCGATGATCGCGCTGGTTGTCGGCTTCTTTTCCGGGTATCTTTCGGGCCTCTTCGGCCTTGGCGGCGGACTGATAGCCAAGCCGGCGCTCCGCCTCATCCTTAACGAGCCCGCCCTCATCGTCGTCGGCACCCCCTTGCTGTTAAATATCCCATCTGCGATCGTCGGCGCTTCCTCGTATGGTCGCAGAGGTTACGTCGCGTGGAAGTACGCTGTTCCGCTGGCATTATCAGGTATGGTCGGCGTTCTTATTGGCGCCACGCTGACTCCATGGCTGGGCGGGAGCGTCATCCTCCTGGCTACAGCCGCTATTATTTTCGTTCTGGGCTGGCGCTTTATTCTCAAGCGTGATGAGCCGGAGCCGATCGAACCGCAATCGGTCGGTCTCGCGTCACTGGTGCTCGGCGGAGCGGCTATCGGACTGGCTTCCGGCCTCCTCGGCCTCGGCGGCGGGTTCTTGCTGGTGCCCTTTCTCCGCCTGCGCCTCGGCCTCGACATGAAGACCACTTTCGGAACATCTCTGGCCATAGTCGGAGCCATCACTATCCCCGGCGCGGCGGTTCATTATTCACTCGGCCACATCGACCTCCAACTCGGTTCTCTATTGG
>JAUWIO010000234.1 GCA_030605305.1 Actinomycetes bacterium | reverse complement strand
GTCGTGATGGCGACATCGGGGAGGCGTTCACGTATCATCCGCGCCAACCCTAGGTAGTCGGCTGCCGTGTAGCGCCGACGCATCATCGCTAGGACCCGGTCGGAACCGGCCTGCAGCGGCAAGTGGATGTGGGGACATAAGTTGTCCCGGGCAGCCATCAAGTCGATCGTTTCCGCCATCAAGTCTTTCGGATGCGATGTAGTAAAGCGTATTCGTTTTAAGCCGGCCACATTTGAGATGCGGGCCAGTAGTTCAGTGAAAGCGGGCTTGCCAAAGAGGTCTCGTCCGTATGAATTGACGTTCTGCCCTAAGAGCGTGATTTCTTCGACACCTTCGGCCGCCAGCGCCCGGGCGGCATTCTCCAGGTCGTCGATCGTCCGGCTCTTCTCCCGGCCGCGGACCTGCGGGACTATGCAATACGAGCAGAAGTTGTCGCAGCCGACCGTGATGGGCAGCCAGGCGTGCCAATCATGACGCCGCTCGGCCGGCAAATCACCCGCGAATTCGGTCGTTCCCTCGCGCACCTCGAAGGCCGGGGCGCCGCTCAGAGCGGCCATAGCCCGCCACGCCGGCAGATGGGCCCCAATATGCGTGCCAAAGATGACATAGACATGCGGGTGGGTCTCGAGAATCGCGTCGCCGTCTTTTTGGGCCAGGCAACCGCCGATCGCTATCAACAACTCGGGTCGGTCTGCTTTCAGCTGTTTGAGCGCGCTTAGCTGCCCGTAGGCGCGGTCATCCGCTGTCTGTCTGACACAGCAGGTGTTGAAGATGATCACATCCGCATCGGCTAGATCTGGGACCTCGAGGTAGCCATCAGCAGCCAATAACCCAGCGATTCTCTCTGAGTCGTCCTTATTCATTTGACACCCGAAGGTCTTCAACGCGTAAGACTTCATACGGCTTCCGATTCTAACAGCTATTGTTTGTGTTCGACCCGTATCTCGTCGGCCCGGGTCTTGAGGGGTTCGATAATCTCATCGGGAATGTCGAGAGTGCCGATGACGATACCGTGTTTCTTGCGGGTTCCATGGCAATCCGAGCCACCGGTTAGCAGTAATCCGAGTTCATTCGCCATTTCCGTATAGATCCGCGTATCCTCTTCGCTATGATCTATATGCCAGACTTCAATCGCATCTAGGCCGCGGCGCTTCAGCTTTTCCATGACCTTTCGATCTACACTCCAATGGTTCGGATGGGCCAGTGATGCCCGACCGCCGGCCCCATGAATGACATCGAAAATATCTACGAGATCCAGAACATACTTGGGGACATAGGCGGGACCATCTCTCCCCAGATACTCGTTAAAAGCTTGCGATATATTTCCGACGACACCATTATCCAGCAAAGCTTGGGCTATATGCGGTCTTCCGATCGCCTCACCCTGGGCGTATTTCTCCACATCCGGCCAGGAAATATTTGCGCCTGTCTCGCTCAGTTTGTCTACTATCTTTCGAGCGCGCAACTCGCGCGATTCGCGAAGATAGGTCAGTCGCTCATTTAAGACACGGTCGTGATGATCTACAAAATAGCCGAGGACGTGAACATCCTGACCTCGATAATAGGCGCTTAGCTCTACCCCGGTGATGAACTCGATCTGATATTCGAAAGCCGCCGCGGCCGCCTCATCGATGCCGCCGAACGAGTCATGATCCGTCACGGAAACCGCTGACAATCCCCGGCTTGCCGCCATGGCTATGAGTTCAGTTGGTGTTAGCGTGCCGTCTGATACGGTTGTGTGGAGGTGTAGGTCGACCGCCATAGATTAGCGAGGTTCGACGAGGAGCTTAATGGCTGTACGCTCTTCTCCATTGACGAGGATATCGACGAACGCGGGGACACATACTAGATCGAGTCCGCCGGGTGCTACAAAACCGCGGGCTATAGCGATCGCCTTGACTGCCTGATTGAGGGCTCCGGCTCCGATCACCTGGAGCTCCGCTTTGCCGCACTCGCGGAGTACGCCCGCCAATGCTCCAGCGACCGAGTTCGGGCTCGACTTCGAGGAGACCTTTAGAACATCCACAATACTTCCTCCGGTGCTACTAATACTGCTACTTTGAATCTCGTTGATATGCGGCTTAAGGTCTATTTTATAAGCTGCCGGGCCCAAAAACAAGTCCTTACCAGCTGTCACCACTTTCGACCGGCAATTCGATCGTCACTTTCGTCGACGAAGCCGAGATTTTTGGCTCACCTTTGATCTGCAAAAAATACCTACTACCTACTTGTCGGAATTCCTCGGCCACAGCTTTAGCAAGCTCGTCCAGATCTTCTTGGGATATCTTTCCGACGGCCCGGCGGCGGGTCACCTTGACCGCTCCCGCGGTAACCGACATCTGCCGCAACCGGCATTTTATCGAATGGACGGGTTCTAT
>JAUWIO010000194.1 GCA_030605305.1 Actinomycetes bacterium | reverse complement strand
CTCTCTCTTGCCGTGGCTCCTCGTGTTTGCCCTGCTGACCGGAACGGGCAACGGGAGCTTGGTCAATATTGTCGGTCCGCGCCTGGGCGCCCTCGGGCTCTTTGGGCGCCTCGACCACGTCTAGCAGGCAACCGGTCGAGTGCCGCATCGGGTTGTTATTTTATGACGGTTGGTTTAACCTTGTTGGGCTTGTTTAGCAGGTCACCAAGGTTTAGGAACTCTATGAAGGCAGCGGCCGAAAAGCCAGTCAGACATATCACAACTAAGAACATGCCGACGTCGACCCGCCCGCGCGAGCGGTTGCGCGACTACGGCGCGCCGCAGCTCTCGCCGGCGGAGTTGATAGCGATCATCCTGGGGACGGGTGCGCGCGGCGTCACCTCGACCCACTTGGCCGAACGCATTGTCGAAGAGTTCGACGGCGGCGCCGGACGGCTGGGGCGGCTGGAATTGGAAGAGTTGGCCGAGATTCCAGGCATCGGCGAGGCAAAGGCGAGCCAGATGGTGGCGGCAGTCGAGTTGGGACGGCGGGTCGCCGGGGCCAAGCCCGCGAAGTATATCTCCTTGGCGTCGCCCGAGAAAGTGGCCGCCCTGCTCATGCCAAGGATGCGCGATTATGAGCGGGAGCATTTCGTGGCCCTGATAGTGGACGCCAAAATATGTCTTAAGAAAGAGGTGGAGGTGGCAGTGGGCGGATTGACGGCCGCTATCATCCATCCGCGCGACTTATATAAACAAGCGATCAGAGCAAATGGTTGCGGCCTGATAGTCGCCCATAATCACCCCAGCGGGGAAGTCACGCCCAGCCGGCAAGACGTAGTATTGACCAAGCGTTTAATCGAGGCAGGGAAGATCCTGGGCATCGATTTCCACGACCACATGATCATCGGCGATGGGCGCTGGATGAGCTTAAAGGAGCAAGGCTACCTTTCATGATATTCGACTTTTTATTCGGAGCCCTCAGCCGAGATATCGGCATTGATCTAGGGACTGCAAATACACTGGTGTACGTCAGAGGTAGAGGCATCGTCCTGGTGGAACCTTCAGTAGTGGCGATCCAAAAAGACACCGGCAAGGTTTTGGCGGTCGGGACGGAAGCCAAGCGGATGATCGGGCGCACGCCGGGAAATATCGTAGCCATCAGGCCGCTGAAGGATGGCGTCATCGCGGATTTTCAAGTGACCGAAACTATGATCCGCAATCTCATAGCCCGGGCGCACAAACGCAACTATGTCGTCCATCCCCGGGTGGTCGTCTGCGTACCGTCCGGAGTGACGGCGGTGGAGAAGCGGGCCGTCTACGAGGCCCCGTTATCCGCCGGAGCCCGCGAGGCGCATCTGATAGACGAACCGATGGCCGCGGCGATCGGAGCCGGCCTGCCGATTCAGGAGCCAATGGGCAATATGGTCGTCGATATCGGCGGGGGTACGACCGAAGTGGCCGTGATCTCGCTTGGAGGCATAGTCGCCAGTATCTCTATCAGGGTCGGCGGCGACGAATTCGACGAGGCGATCATCGCTCACGTGAAGAAAGAATATAACGTGATGATCGGCGAGCGGACCGCTGAAGAGATAAAGATCGAGATCGGTTCAGCTTATCCGCTCCCGGAAGAAGAAGATGTCGAAGTGAGGGGGCGGGACCTTCTTTCAGGACTGCCGAAAAACATCGTACTCTCTTCAGAGGAGATCCGGATAGCGCTGGAAGAGACTCTGACCCAGATAATCGCCGCCATCAAAAGTACGCTCGAAAAGACGCCGCCTGAACTATCGAGCGACATCATGGATAGGGGTATCGTCCTCACCGGCGGCGGCTCCTTAATGAAGGGACTCGACGAGCGGCTGCGCCAGGAGACGAATATCCCTGTGCACGTGACAGACGACCCTCTTAGTTGTGTGGTCATCGGGGCGGGCAAGTCTCTTGAAGAACTTGGGCTGCTCAAGCGCGTCTCGATCGGGACCCAAAGATAACGGTCATGGAAACCGAGTTTCGCCGCCGTCGTGTTTGACGGACGGCGTCACTTGCTGATATAGGTATTGCTATGCACTCAAGGACGAGCAACCGGGGCCGAGCGCTGCTGGTTTTTCTTATCGTTCTCGCCGCGTTCATCATCACCCTCTTCTATGGGGGCGGCGGCGGTATTATTGACGGTGCCCAGCGAATAGCGCTGGCGGTTGCAGCTCCGGCTCAACGCGCGGTGGCTGCGGTTGTCGATCCCTTCGCCCAGGTCTCGCGCTATTCAGTCCGTCTCAGTTCAGTGACTACGGATAACCGTGACCTAAGAGCGGAGAACTCTGACCTAAAGAAGGAGCTCAAGCTCCTCGCCCGACACGCTTCCGAGAACAGACGACTCCGCCTGTTGGCCGGGTTC
This sequence comes from Actinomycetes bacterium, assembly GCA_030605305.1. Taxonomy (GTDB): domain Bacteria; phylum Actinomycetota; class Aquicultoria; order CAJVYJ01; family JAUVQD01; genus DAOUYN01. The sequence goes on along the minus strand of JAUWIO010000194.1, from coordinate 515 downwards.
AGAGATGACTTTTCGCTCGAGACGGCTGCTGCTGTAATACTCAGCCGCTCGCCGACTAGTTGGCAATCTATCGCTACTATCGATGCCGGGTCTCGAGATGGGATCAAAAAGCGGCGATCCGTGGTGACTGACAAAGGTCTGGTCGGGCAGGTTGTCGGGGTTACGGGCGGGACGGCAGTCGTCCAGATGGTCGACGACCGGCGCAGCGGCGTGGCTGTCGAGGTGAGCCGCACGGGTGCGACCGGTATCGTCGAGGGGCGGCTCAACGGCTCACTCCGGTTGCGGTTCATCGCCGACGATGCCGACATCAAAAAAGGGGACCGGGTCGTCACTTCAGGTGTCGGCGGAGTCCATCCGCGGGGGATCGTGGTCGGGACTGTCGAGCACATCGATGAGACCGCCTATAGCCTGGAAAAGGAGATCCGTCTAAAAGCTGCAGTCGACTATCGCCGGTTATCTGAAGTCCTGGTGATCATGGAGGGTTCCGGCGAATGAGGCCGGACCTTAAACTGGCG
>JAUWIO010000232.1 GCA_030605305.1 Actinomycetes bacterium | reverse complement strand
GGTTTGCCGGGCGTGCCTCGCGGACGGCCTGGAGACCCTGGAAGAAGCGGAAATAGATATAATCCTGCTCGACCTGTCGTTGCCTGACAGCCGGGGACTAAAGACGCTAGATATGGTGCGCAAGCAGTTCGAGTGTATCCCGATACTGGTTCTAACGGGCCTCGACGACAAGAAACTCTCTTTGGAAGCGGTCAAACGAGGCGCCCAGGACTATCTGCTGAAAGGAACGATCCACGCCGATGTCATGGAGCGGTGCATCAAGTATGCCATCGAGCGCCACCAACTCCTCGATCGGATCAGGGCGACCTCCTTGACTGATGTCTTGACCGGCCTTCATAACCGGCGCGGTTTTGAAGCTATCGCCCAACGTGAGCTCAAGCTCGCCAATCGCCATGGGACCTCTCTTTTGCTCGTTTTTCTGGACATCAACGACCTCAAGGACATCAACGATTCCCTCGGGCATCAGGAAGGCGACCGGGCGCTAGTGGAATTCGCCGCCATATTGACTACGGCCTGCCGCGAGACTGACCTGGTGGCCAGAGTCGGGGGCGATGAGTTCCTTGTCTTGCTAAGAGAGGATACTCAGGAAGGAGACCAGGCCCTGCCGGACAGGATCAAGGGCCTGCTGGCGGCGCGTAATGAATTCGGCGAGAGCCCATATAATCTGGCGGCCGGCATCGGTGTCGCCAGGTATGAACCCGGGGGCGGGGACTCCCTTGAAAATCTGATAGCCAGGGCCGATGAGCGGATGTACCAGCAAAAGCAGGCGAAACAGCCGGGGGTCGGCATCATCCGCGGTCCGGAACACCTTTGAGCGCCGATTCCCGCAAGTGGATCGCGCTCATCTTTCTCTTGACGGGCGTCTCTGTAGTGCTTGTCTCCTTTGTTGGCTGGCAGTCGCAACGGGCCATCGAGACCAATGCGCTAGAGGAGTTCAACGAGCGGCAACTGGTGGTCGTGAAAAGCGCAGCTGCCTTCGTCAAGCATTCTCTGGAGGATGCTATTAAAGAGACACAAGCGGTGGCGGCGGCTCCGGGGGTCAGACATTTTGACGAGGTCCTCTCGAGGGAAGCGATAGAACAAGAACGCCAGTGGCTCAAGGCTCACGCTCACGACACAAGAGTCATCGATATCGTGATTGAAGATGCCGGCGGGATCATCAGGTTCGCAGCCATCTCGCGTCACCTCGAAGGAACAGATTCCCCGTGGCGGGAACAGATTAGCGCGATCAGTCAGACCGGCTCTGATGATGCCTATCTGATGGAGCTGGTCGACCTCCAAGGGGCCGAAGACGGCCGGGGAGCCGCGATAGCGGTGCCGATCTTTGTGGGCGGCGAGTCTGGAGACGGCTCGGATGAGTTCGCGGGCGCCGTCGTCTTGATCATGTCGCTTGACTCGATCACAACTGGGCCCATCTATTCCATTCGTGATGCGGGGATCGGGACCCCGATGCTTATAAGTAAGGACAATGAGATTCTTTGGTCTACGGACAAGGAAGCCCTCGGCCGGGATCTCTTAGCGCAAAGCCGGGATTTCGCCGAATTCAGTGAGATCGCCGGGCGGATGGCTATCGGGGAAGCCGGCACCGGAGAGTACACTTACTATAAGTTTGACGCCAAGAGCGGGCGTAATCTTGAAGCAGCAGAGGCCAAGCTCATCGCCTACGCTCCGGTCAGTGTGGGTCGTCAGCTCATGTCGATCGCCGTCTCCGCTCCGCGCGACCAGACCAGCCAGGGCGTCAGCGAAGCGGCGAGGATACAGTTGTTTCTAGTCGGGTCGATCATCTTTATCATCTTTGTCGGTTCATCGACGGCGATAGGGCTGACCGCTCGGACGAGCAGCATACTCGAACACGATGTGAAAGAGAAGACCAGCGAGCTGGTAGAGAATGAAGAAAGCCAGAGTGTGATCAGCTCGCTTTTACGGTTGTCGCTGGAAGATATCCCTTCCGAGCAATTATTCGCGAGCGCTCTGGACCTACTGTTCTGTACTCCCTGGATCCCCTTTGCCGACATGGGGGCAATCTTCGTTTTAAACGAAGAATCGGGAGTCATGGAAATGAAGGCTCAGGTGGGGCTCTCCGGAGTCATGCAGACGCAGTGCGCCGAGATAAAGCGGGGTGAGTGTTACTGTGGGCGGGCGGCCGAGACGCGGGAGATCCAATTTGCCGGGACTCATGGCTGGGAGGTCGAGAAAGCGCATGACAGTGGTGGAGACCACAGCCATTATTCAGTCCCGATACTCTTTGCAAAAGAGGTTTTAGGGGTGCTCAATGTCTATTTAGAGCCGGGCCACGAGGAAAACCTGCGGGAGCGCGAGTTCCTAACGGCGGTGGCTAATACGCTGGCGGGGATCATGCGCCGCAAGCGCTCGGACCAAGCGCGGGACCGCTCCGAGGAGCCCTACCGTTCTCTC
>JAUWIO010000196.1 GCA_030605305.1 Actinomycetes bacterium | reverse complement strand
TTGCCTGTTTGTTGAATGTATCCGATCCGGAAGAGAGTTAAACGCTTGCCGGAGTCTCGCCCCTCTTTATCAACAGAAAGAACGGCCCCCGAAGGGGCCGCCCTGAAGTTCGTTTTGTTCGTCCGACTAGCAACCGAGCGATGAAACAGGCGGTTAGCCGGCCATCATCTCTTCATCTCCTGTATTCCGGCGGAGGATCGTGTCGATATCGGAGTCCGGGTCGCCGATCATCCGGATATCGTAGTTGTCGACCAGAACCTTCAGAATATCGTCGTTGACCCAGGCGGGAACCGTGGGTCCAAGGTAGATCCCTTTAATGCCCAGCGCCAAGAGGCTCCAAAAGATCGAGATAGCTTTCTGCTCCATCCAACTCAAGACCAGAGTCAGGGGTAGGTCATTGATCTCGACGTCGAAAGCTTCGGCGAGAGCGGCGGCGATATCGATCGCTTCGATGGCGTCGTTGCACTGACCAAGATCGATCAAGCGCGGGATGCCGTCGATATCCCCTAGTTCGATATCGTTGAAGCGGAACTTCCCGCAGCCCACAGTCAGAACGACTGTGTCTTTCGGGAGACGCTCGACGAAATCGCGATAGTAACGGAGCTTGTCTGTCGGTGAATCGCAGCCGCCGACCACGAAGAAATGCTTGATCCGGCCGGCTTGGACGAGTTCCTTGATCTTCCCCTTGAGCGACGCCACCGTCGACGCGCTAAAGCCGGTCGTTAAGATCGTCTCACTAGGTGCATCTTCCAGTTCAGGCAATGTCTCGACCCGCTCGATGACCTGACTGAAATCGTAGTCATCGATATGCGTCACATCCGCCAATCTGGTCGGACCGGCCGTGAAGATGCGGTCGGCATACGCGGCCGTCGGCGGGACCACGCAATTAGACCTCGCCACGATGGCGACCGGGGTCTTGGCGAATAGCTCGCGTTGATCGATCCAGGAGCTGCCTAGGTTACCGACTAGGTGCTTGTACTTTTTCAGCCCCGGGTAACCATGTGCCGGCAGCATTTCGGAATGGGTGTAGATATTGATTCCCTTGCCCTCTGTCTGCTTGAGCAATTCCTCCAGGACTTTGAGTCCATGGCCCGTGACAACGATGCCCCGACCTTTCACCGTGCCCGTTTGGACCTCGGTCGGTTGCGGCTCGCCGTAGGTCTCGAGCAGGGCGCGTTTTAGTAGCCGCATCGTCTTGATAACGGTCTCGCCGCCCTCCAGGGCCATCTCGACGAAATTTTGCGGGTCAAAATTCACGTTGGTAAAAGTTGCGTAGAAGGCCTTCTCCATGAAGGCGTCAATCTCCGTATCGGTATAACCTAGCTCCCGGGCGTGGTATAGATAGGCACTCATCCCTTGAACGATGATCATCAGGTTGTCTTGAAGCCGGCTCAAGGTCTCGTCTTTTCCGCAGACGCCCTTTGTCGTACAACCTGTCCCGCGGGAAGCTTGGGAACACTGGTAGCAGAACATGTTGGTCTCGGTCTTAGTTGTCAATACTATCCCTCCAATAGTTTGTCAGCCGCCGACGGCGGCTAGTTTTCGTTCCTGTGTCTCGGCTAAGGTGGCAATATCCACGGAGAGCGCCTCGCGCATCCGCTGCTGTGCATCGGAGAAAGCGTCACAGAGGGAGCAGAAACCGGAACGTATGCAGCTCTCAGGGTCGTCAACGCACTGATTGACTTGCAACGAACCGCTGATCGTTTCCAAGACTTCTAACGCCGATGTTCTTTGCGGATCGGCCACCAACCTCACTCCGCCGCCTCGTCCGCGCGTCAGCGCCACAAAGCCGCCGCTGGCCAATTCGGCGACTATCTTGGCGATGAACGCGTAGGGGGCGTCAGTCTTGTCAGCCAAAGTCCGCGTCGAAATAGGGCCGCCGCCTTCGGCGACGAGCTCGACCATCAAACGTAGTGCGTAATCTGCTTTCCGCGAGATTCCCATGAAAATCACCCCTTAAATAAGATTAAGTGGATTATATTAGTCCACATATAAATTGCAACCGTTTTTGCCAAGTTCTTTCAGAAAAGCTCGCGTGTCTTTGCGAGCGGCGAAGCGGCGCATTGCTTTTGCGCCGGCATTTAATGGGATTCGTGTAGCTTAGGGGATGATCTTCTAACCTGGCTCAGACATCAAGAAGCTACGAGATGACTCAGTCCAATAATCATGAGCTAAGGATGTTTGCTTTTCCTAAAACAAGCGTGAGCTTCTTGATGCCGACCTAGATCTGTTAGAATCTGGCCTTTCAATCCCCACGCTTCCCGGTCAAGAGAATTGATTTCCAGCGCCTTTGTAATTGCCCGCGCTGCTTCCTCGAGTCGTCCCAGATTAGCGAAAGATAGGCGCTCCCCATATAGGGTTTGTTGATCATTCTTGTTCGCGTTGCCATAGCTGATAAGTGCTTCTTCGTACTGGCCGAGGTTCGATTGCGCCAGAGCCAAGTGGAAGTAAATCTCCGGCATGTCCCGCTTCTTTTTTACAGTGTCTAGCGCCAGATCAAACGATATTATGGCTCCTGCATAATCTTCTAAGTAGCTTTGAATCCACCCCTTTTCACTTAGAACACGCCAGTTTCTTGGGTCTAGATCTATCGCCCAATGAGCAAGCTATACATATACTTGAACAATTGAAGTAACTTATGTATAATTTTGAGCATGTCTACATTTAGCCGAAGGCAAGTCTGTGATATCATCAAAACCATCACGTACCGCCAGTTGAGCTATTGGTTAAAAACGAATTTGATCAGCGGCCCGCCCAATAAGATGGTGTTTACTTGGGACGACTTATTGGAAATCAAGCTTGTTTCTTCGCTGCTAAAAGCTGGTATTTCGTTACAATCAATTCGAAAAGGCCTGGAGGCCAATCAGGAGTTTGCTCA
>JAUWIO010000089.1 GCA_030605305.1 Actinomycetes bacterium | reverse complement strand
GGCCGCTCGCCGCTCCCGATTCAGGCGCTTATATAACTCGCCGAGTTCTTCGTCTGAACCCTCGTTCTCTTCAAGCCACGCTTCGCGGTCCGTGCGCGCCTGCGAAGCCCGCCTCTCCAAGCTGTGGATAGACTGTCTCAGCTCGCTCAATTTGGCGACCAGGTTTTTCCCTTTTTCTTCAAGCAGGAGCAGACCGCTATTGATCCGCTCCGATAACCCGGCGAGGCGCCGTCGATATTCGCCGATATCTCCCGAGAGTGCGCCTTTTGCCTCTAACTCGGCTTCCAGTTCGTCGATGGCCACTTGTACCTCAAGCAGCTCTGTGTTGAGTTTCTCGATCCTGGACTCTTTGCCCTCGTGACCGGCTGACAGTTCCTCCCATTGGCTCCTAAGGCGCCGTAGCCGCCCGACAGCGCCGGCTGTCTGCGCCGCTTTAAGTTCTTGCTCAAGACGCTCGTACTCCTTGGCCATGTCGGCCTGCCGTTGAAGCGGGGCTAACTGACGATTCACTTCCCGCAAGATATCTTTCCCGCGGGTGAGATTTTGCTCCATCGCTTTAAGCTTGCGCAGAGCCCGGTCGCGCCGACGCTTATACTTAAGAACACCGGCCGCCTCCTCGAGAAGCTGCCGCCTGTCCCGGGGTTTACTGTTGAGGATGTCATCAAGGCGTCCCTGGCTGATGACGGAATACATCTCCCGCCCTAAACCGCTGTCCGAGATCATCTCCTGGATGTCTATGAGCCGACAGGGATTGCGATTGAGCAGATACTCGCTCTCACCTGAACGGTAAAGTCGCCGGGTGATAGTCACTTCTGAAAAATCTATCGGGATGGCGCCATCGGAGTTATCCAAGGTTATCGAGACTTCCGCGGCCCCTAGAGCATTCTTGTCAGCGCTGCCCGAAAAGATGACATCCTCCATGGAGGAGCCGCGCAAAGTCTTGGCGCTTTGTTCGCCAAGGGCCCAGAGGACGCCGTCGGTAATATTGCTCTTGCCGCTCCCGTTGGGACCGACGATGACCGTGATGCCGGGCTCAAACCTCAATATGGACTTATTGGCAAAAGACTTGAAGCCGCGAATGCTGACTGTCTGTAGGTACAAAGGCCCCCCGGCAGATTAATGGATGCTTAGCGTTTGATTCTATCACAACACGGCGATCGAAAAGTCCGCAAAAAAGCGACTCTCGCCTGCCTTAATGGCAGATGGAAGCGTAGTCGCACCAGCGGCAATGAGTCCCCTCGGTTAACGGATGATCATCGGCTTTCGCGGCTGCTTCGATGCGGCCCACCAACGCGAGTACTTCGCCCTCGATCGCCCGCAGTTGCTCGGAAGACCGTCTCGATCGCAGGGTCCGGCCGTGCGCCAGAAAATGCCAGACAAGATCCACCCGGTCGACCCACGGCCACCTCTTTTCGATCCCCAGCTGATAAAGTGACAGTTGGCGATCGGCATCTATCACAGACTGATCCGGGAGTACGCGGGAGGTCTTATAGTCGTGAATGACGACATGTTTTTCACCGATGAAAGCGAGTCGGTCGATGTACCCTCGCATCGTGATCCGACCGGAATCGAGCTTGAAAGCGATGTGGTGTTCGACCGCCACGGTGCGGTCGTCATTAAACGGATAATGGCTCTGGTAGTAGTCCCTCAAGAAGCCTCGACCCTGTTCGCGATAGTCGGCCGGCCCCATTCCGCCCCGGATGATGACGTCGTCACCCCACATGGCTTCCCAGGCGTCGTCATAGTCGGAATATGCCTGAACAAGCGTGAGCTCATCGCCTCTGATGATCCCGGCATAGAGGCGCTCCAGCACCTTGTGAACGGTTAGGCCGACGACCGCCTCGGCAGACCGTTTTCGTGACGGCAGCCGATCGATGTAGCGCCAGCGATACTGGCGCGGACACTGCTCAAAGGTCCGCAACCGAGAATGAGAGAAAGTCGACAAACAACTAGAGTTTGAGCTTGGATATCTCTTTGAGGGCCTCGGTCGCAGCCAACTGCTCGGCCCGCTTCTTGCTGGTACCGGCCCCGCGCCCAAAGACCTGACCGCGAACCGAGACTGCCGCCGAGAACATCGGGCGATGTGCCGGCCCCTCCTGGCTGACGATGTCATAATCGGGCAACGTGCCCCATCTATCCATTGTCAGCTCTTGCAGATTGGTTTTGGGGTCTCCCTGCTCCTTGCTTTGACCGCGCTCATTGATCCGCGACTCGAAGAGTCTGATAACGAAAACGGCCGCTGCCTCGAAGCCCTGATCCAAATAGATAGACCCGATCACCGCCTCAAGACAGTCCGCCAGGACCGATGAGTTGGTACGAAGCCCCGACTGTTCGGCCCCCTTGCCGATAAAGATGAAATCGCCTAGCTCCAGCTCTCTGGCGACTTCAGCCAATGTCACGGCGCTGACGAGATTGGCCCGCAATTTGGCCAGGCCGCCCTCTTGCATGTCAGGGAAATGGTTGAATATGTATTCGGTTATGGCCAGACCCAGAACGGAGTCCCCGAGGAATTCAAGACGTTCATTGAACTCACAGTCGCCTTCCTCATACGCGAACGAGCTATGGGTCAATGCTGTTCGTAGAAAGCTTTCGTTCTTAAAGCAAAGTTCAAGCCGCTCTTGCGCGGCCGCGATCCGGCCGACGCCTAAGTCCCCGCCGGGGGCCCGGTCAGTGTTCAGTTCCATACCTGTTTATTGCCATTTCTTAAGGATTATTGTGGCATTGTGCCCACCAAATCCAAATGAATTGGACATCGCTATGTCAACGGACGCCTCTACCGGTTTGTTCGGCACGTAATCAAGGTCGCAGTTCGGGTCAGGGTCTTCATAATTGATCGTCGGAGGGATCATGCTGTTTTGAAGGGTCAGAGCGGTCGCTACAGTCTCTACCCCGCCGGCCGCTCCTAGAAGGTGGCCGGTCATCGACTTGATCGAGCTGAGGCGCAACTTTCGAGCATAGTCACCAAACGTCGCCTTGACGGCCATCGTCTCGATCCTATCGTTGGCCTCTGTCGAGGTGCCATGCGCGTTGATGTAATCGATACCTTCAGGAGGAAGTCCGGCCTGATCGAGCGCCATGCGCATCGACCTGATAGCCCCCGAGCCTGTCTCGTCAGGCGCTGTGATATGGAAGGCGTCAGCGCTCGAGCCATAACCGACCACCTCAGCATAGATCCTAGCGCCGCGGGCCTGGGCCGAGCCCAACTCTTCAAGTATCGCGATGCCCGCCCCCTCGCCGATGATAAAGCCGTCACGGCCGGCATCGAAGGGCCGGCTTGCCCGCTCCGGATCGTCGTTGCGCGTAGAAAGAGCCTTCATGGCGGCAAAACCGGCTACGCCTAACGGCGTGATCGGGGCTTCCGCACCGCCCGATATGCAAATATCGGCCACGCCGCGACGGATCGTCTCGAAAGCCTCGCCAACTGCGTGAGTGGCTGAAGCACAGGCGCTGACCGGGCAATAATTCGGTCCTTTGGCCCCAAAGAATATCGAGATCTGGCCGGCCGCGAGATCCGGTATCCTCATCGGGAGAAGAAACGGATTGACGCGACGGGGGCCGCGCTCGTTGAGCACTTTGTGTTGATCTTCGAGTGTTCTAAGTCCACCGATACCCGAACCGACGATCACTCCGACCCGCTCGGCCACCGGTCCGATATCCAGGTCGGCGTCTTCGATCGCCTCTTTGGCCGCCGCGACGGCAAACTGGACGAATCGGTCCAGGTGTCGAAGCTTCTTTCGATCGACTTGATCGGAAAGGTCAAAGTTATCGACCTCCGCCGCGATGCGCACCGAATAACCCTCTGTATCAAAGAGCGTTATCGGGCCGACTCCGGACCGGCCGTTCATCAAAGCCGACCAGAACTCTTCGAGGCCCGGCCCCACAGGGGAGACGACCCCAAGCCCCGTGATTACAACCCGGCGGTCAATAACTTAAGCCCTTTCCTCGATATACTTAACGACTTCCGAGACGTTTGTTATCTTCTCGGCGTCCTCGGCGGGAATCTCCATGCCAAACTCTTCTTCCACGGCCATGACCAGCTCGACGACATCGAGCGAGTCGGCCCCGAGATCATCGACAAAATTCGCTTCGAGTGTCACCTCGCCGGCGTCCACCCCTAGCTGGTCTACGATGATCTCTTTTACCTTACCAATCACTTCCGCCATACAGTCTTCCTCCTAGTTGAATGTACACTTTATTCACATTCCCAAGCCGCCGTCGATCAGTATTGTCTGTCCGGTTATATAGGCTGACCCGTCGGAGGCCAGCCACGCGATGACTTTCGCGACCTCCTCGGAGCTGCCGAAACGACCCATGGGGATTTGCTCAACGATCTTTTCCTTGATGTTCTCAGCCAATGATTCCGTCATCTCCGTAGTGATGAACCCCGGGGCCACGCCGTTCACGCGAATGTTTCGCGATGCCAGCTCCTTCGCGACCGTCTTCGTTAACCCGATGAGCCCGGCCTTAGCCGCAGAATAATTAGCCTGACCGGCATTCCCGATCACTCCTACGATGGACGAGACATTAACGATCACTCCGGACCGCTGCTTCATCATCTTCTTGGCCGCCGCCTGGAGGCAATTAAAGGCCCCAGTCAGGTTGACCTGAAGCACTTCGTCCCAATCGGACTTTTTCATCCGCACGATCAGCGCGTCGCGGGTGATGCCGGCATTATTGACTAAGATATCGATCCGCCCCAGCTGCTTGACGACTGCATCTATCAGAGCTGTGGCTTCATCTTCGTTGCCGACATCAGCTTGAAGGGTCACGGCTCGACCGCCAGCGTCCTCGATCTCCTTGGCGACACCTTCAGCGGCGTCGGCGCCGCGAGTGTAGTTTACAGCAACCGCCGCGCCAAGGCGGGCCAGTTCAAGGCAGGTTTCTCTTCCTATACCCCGCGAACCGCCAGTGACCAGCGCCACCTTGTCAGTAAACTCCAATAGCTTCCCTTTCTACCCAGTGACTC
>JAUWIO010000189.1 GCA_030605305.1 Actinomycetes bacterium | reverse complement strand
GTGGGCGCGGCTGAGGTCCGCCCCGAAGAGACGGGATATCTTTCCGTTTGAGCCGTCCGCGACGACGACGAGCTTGGCCCTGATCTCAGCCGGTTCGCCTCTGTGCGTACCTTTGACCCCGATGAACCGGCCGCGTGCTTCCAGCAGCGAGTCCGCACGCCAGTCTTCGACTACGTCCGCGCCGCGTTCGGCGGCATGCTCTAGAAGCTTCTTATCGAAGACCCGGCGTTCGACCACATATCCATAGACGATCGGGAAGATGTCCGAGTCGGCAACGGAGGTGATCGATGCCCCTGACGAGGCGATTATCCGCAGACGTTCGACCCGGCGGCCGCCGCTCTTCTTTAGCCAATCCTCGAGTCCCATCTCCCTCAGGGCCAAGACCGCCCGGGGCCCGATGCCGTCGCCGCAGACTTTCATCGGCGGCATTGCTTTCGCTTCCAGGACGAGCGTGTCGAGGCCCCGGCCGGCGAGATAGTAGGCGGCCCCGGCCCCGGCCGGGCCGCCGCCGATTATTACTATGTCGCGTTCGCGTTTGAGATCCAGCAATATACCTCTTTTACGAGTTCAGGGCTGCTTGCGTCTGAAAACCACTCGCCGACCCTGCCAACCGCCTATTCTAATGCAAAGACCGTTTAGGTGACGCCCTTTAATTAGTTAAATCGATGAATTATTTTGTTGCAGGGACTGTTCCTTTTGCTATAATACCGCTAATCATTCCCGCCGGTCTTGGGCCGGAGGCTAGGTTTGAGGGGTTGCGCGCACACGCTCTATCGGTCCAAACGAGGAAGGTCGCTGCAGGTCAGAGCAAGTGAACTTCTTTCTGAGGGGGATAGAGCACGTGTTGCGCCAGATTGTGGCAATTGTTACAATTGGCCCCACTAAGTGTAGGTTTGTGGAGGGGGTACGCAGATGCCGGTTGGACACGTCGCCGACTTAGTTTCAATCATAGTAATGTTCGGCATCGGGACCGGTTTTTGCCTCCTGATGTACACTATGGTCCGCCTGCTCGCGCCCAGCTCGCGCAGTACCGCCAAGCTGGAGCCGTACGAGTGCGGCGAGGTCGTTATCGGCCAGCCTTGGGTCCACATCAACATCCGCTACTATATCTTCGCCATGCTCTTCCTGATCTTCGACATTGAGACAGTCTTTCTTTTTCCGTGGGCCCTGATCTTCAAGAACCTGGGCTTTTTCGGGTTGATAGAGATGATACTATTCATCCTCGTCCTTATGCTCGGGCTCGTCTATCCATGGAAAAAGGGCGTACTCAAATGGGAGTTGAACGCCTGACATGGGCCTCATTCAAGAGAACATCAAGAATCCGAATATGGTCACGACCACGGCCGACAAGGTCTTTAATTGGGCCAGGCTGTCTTCTTTGTGGATGCTTTTCTACGGTATCGCCTGTTGCGGCGTCGAAGCGATGGCCGCCGGGGCGACCCGGCTCGATATCGACCGTTACGGCATCATCCCGCGGGCTACTCCGCGCCAGGCCGATCTGATGGTCATCATGGGGCCGGTCGTCAAGAAGATGGTGCCGGTCATCCGGACCCTTTACGCGCAGATGCCCGAGCCGAAGTATGTTATCGCTATGGGTTCGTGCGCGCTCAGCGGCGGGGCCTTCAGGGACTCGCACAATGTTCTGCGGGGCGGACACAAGGCCATCCCGGTCGATGTCTATGTACCGGGTTGCCACCCGCGCCCCGAGGGCCTGCTTTACGGAATACTCATGCTCCAAGATATAATCCGCACCCATTCGTTCATCGAAGCCAAGGCGGAACTGGCTGCCTCGCCGATCATCGTGCCGGAAGGCGTCACCGCGAAAGAGATCGTCGCCAAGGCGGAGGGTAAATGAACCGAGAGCTAGTCGAGAAGATCACTCGTGAATTTCCCGGCGTCGAGCACTCCGTCTCCGTGGATTTCAACGTCTTTTTGGCCGGCGTCGAAGACTACTTTAAGCTGGCCAAATTCCTGCGGGAAGAAGCGGACCTGGACTTCGATCACCTAAGCGATCTCTCCGGCGTCGACTACCTGGACTATTTAGAGGTAGTCAGCCATTTATACTCATATACGCACCGCCACCAGGTCCGCCTAAAGGCTCGGGTCACGCGGGAGGAGCCCGAGGTGGAGACTCTGACCTCACTCTGGCGGACAGCCAATTGGCATGAGCGCGAAGCCTGGGACCTATACGGCATCGTCTTCACCGGTCACCCGGATTTGAGACGGATCCTGTCCGACGATGATCAGCCGGGACACCCATATCGCAAAGACGTTCCGCTTGAGAACGACGAAGAATTTATTCTCAGCAACGACCGTCCCCTGGCCGACTACGGTCTGCCAAAAGAGTGGGAGTGGTAGGTAAGTGGTCGAGATCACCCGCACGGGCAAACAACTAAAGACAGACTCTCTGACAATAAACTTCGGTCCGCAGCATCCGAGTATGCACGGGGTGCTCTTTGTCAAGGTCACTGTCGACGGTGAGATCATGACCAGCGCCGATCCGATCATCGGCTACCTGCACCGTTCGATGGAGAAGATCTTCGAGTATCGGACGTATGCCCAATGCACCGCGATCATCGATCGCGCGGACTACATGTCCGCTTTCTTCAACGAACTGGCCTTTGTCTATCCGGTCGAGAAGCTGATGGAAATAGATGTGCCGCCGCGGGCCGAGTATCTCCGAGTCATCCTGATGGAGCTCAACCGTATCGCCAGCCATCTACTATTCTTCGGTGGCTACGGCATGGATCTCGGCGCTATCACGCCCTTCTTATATTGTTGGCGCGAGCGCGAGAAGATCAATGACATCTTTGAGTTGGCGGCCGGGTATCGCCTGCACCCCAACTATTTCCGTATCGGCGGCGTCGTTGCCGATGTACCGGAGGAAGTGTTGTCGCAGACGCAGATG
>JAUWIO010000096.1 GCA_030605305.1 Actinomycetes bacterium | reverse complement strand
GCCGGTCCCGGCTATTCCCGGACCCATCCCCACGATAGTGACGTCCGCGCCGACAACTAGCTTAGCGGCGAGCAGGGCACTATAAAGATTGACCGCCTCATGATCGCCGCCAAAGGCTTGGCCGGCTGTTATCGCCGAAGCTAAATACCCTTCCTGTCGAAGCCAGCGGACAGTCTGACTAAGGGCGGCCGGTAGGGCGCCTCCGTCAGTCATGACGTAAGCGATCTTGCTAGCCGGGACGGCTGCCCTGATTGCCGCCGCAACCGGCAGGAGCTGGCTGTGCAGCCCGCAGGCTATGACTGGTTGAGCGGCCAAATCATCGGCATCGCGCAAAATCTCATGGTAAGGACTGTCCGGCTCCTCGACCGCGAGGGCAGCCCGCTGCATCGGTGTGTAGCGAAGCTTCATCAGGTGGCCGCGAGTCTTTTCGACGTCTTTGGCCGGTTCTTGACCGGAAATCACAAAATGATGCCCGCCTGAGCCTAGTCGCAATTCATCTGCTGTGACATTGAGGATGACTCGGTCACCGACGACCGGCACGCCCGACAGCTCCTCGAAAGCGAAAGCGCGCTCGATACGTCCTTCAATATCGACTTCGATCTCAACCAGGTCGTCGATCGACTCAAAGACTGCCGTCACTGTTGCAGCGCGTGTGATGATCATAGACCCACCCCCGCTCAGCCGCGGGCGACCGTCTCGACGATGGCCACGGCGACCCGCGCGACGCGCTCTAGCTCGGCCACCGATATTGACTCATCCACCGTGTGCGGCGCTTGATAGCCGGCACCTAGATTGACGGTCGGTATACCTCGGGCATTAAAGACATTAGTATCGCTGCCCCCGCCGGTGGCCACCAGAGCAGGCTCAACGCCGATAGCCCGAAAAGCATCGGCGGCCCACCGGACGATCGGGGCCTGCTTGTCCAACGCGAAGCCATCATATTCCCGGGCGACCGAGACTTCGACAGTGGCTCCAAAAGCGTCGGCGGCCTGCTGTACTGCCGCGACCATTGACTCTGTCTGCCGCTCGAGTCTTGCGGAATCAAGACTACGGGCTTCTCCCTTTATGAACGTGCGCTCGGGAACGATATTGACCGCCCGGCCCCCTTCTATGATGCCGATATTGGCAGTCGTCTGATCGTCGATGCGTCCAAGCGACATGGAGTCGATAGCCGACGCCGCGGCGCGGATAGCACTGATGCCTTGCTCTGGATTGACCCCGGCATGGGCGGCCCGGCCAATAAAACCCGCTTCTATCGTATCCTGGTAAGGAGCGATGATCGTGATGTCGCCGACCGGTCCGGCAGCGTCGAGAACGAAAGCGTATTCGCCGCTGATCAAAGTGTGATCTAGGTTCTTCGCGCCCAAAAGGCCTTTCTCCTCGGCCACCGTAAAAACCAGATCGACATGCCCCCGGCTCTCGCTTGGGCGCTCCGATAGAACCCGGGCCAGCTCAAGTAATGCCGCCGCCCCGTCCTTGTCATCAGCGCCAAGCACCGTCTCGCCAGCGGCCATGATTATGCCGTCTGTCTCCCGCGGCTCGACCCCCCGGCCGGGCTCGACGGTATCGACGTGCCAATTGAAGAAAATGGCGGGCTTGTTTGGATCGCCCGGCAGATGGGCGATGAGGTTGCCGCTGTTGCCGCCGATCTTTTCACCGGCCGAATCGCTCTTGGTCTTGATTCCGAGCGACGCCAGCTCTCGACTGATGAATGCCATAATGTCGGCTTCCTCGAAAGTCAGGCTGTCAATGCGGACGAGATTGAAAAAGTTCTCAGTGAGGCGTCGGTGATCGACGGTCATCTGTCTTGACTGCGCACAGCTACCGAATCGGCAGAGGTACCATGGGCCGCCGCCGCTTTCACGAATTCGCGAAAAAGCGGGTGCGGCCGGACCGGACGCGACTTGAATTCCGGATGAAACTGCGAAGCGACAAACCAGGGGTGATCCGGCAGCTCGATTATCTCGACCAGCTTGTTGTCCGGAGAAGTGCCGCTAAAGACCAGCCCTTTGGCCGCCAGGTCTTGGCGATAGGTGTTGTTCACCTCATATCGATGGCGATGACGCTCGAGCACGAGCTTTTCGCTGTAGGCTTTCTGCGTGCGCGAACCCGGTTCCAGCCGACACGGGTAGCTCCCTAGGCGCATCGTTCCGCCTTTATCGGCGATCTGTCTTTGGTCGGGCATAAAGTCGATGACCGGATATGGCGTGGCCCGATCGAACTCCGTGCTGTTGGCGTTGTCCATGCCGGCCGCATATCGGGCGAACTCTATCACGGCACACTGCATGCCCAAACAGATACCTAAGAATGGGATATTGTTGACCCGGGCGTGATTGATGGCCTTGATCTTCCCCTCGATACCCCGGACCCCGAAGCCGCCAGGCACCAAGATCCCATCGACATCGGCCAGCCGCGCGTGTATTTCGTCCGGGCTGATCCTCTCGGCGTCAACCCAATCGATCTCTACTTGACTGCCGAGGTTGAAGCCCGCGTGCTTGAGAGCTTCGACGATACTTAGGTACGCATCGGGCAGCTGGACATACTTGCCGACGATGGCGATCCGAACTTTATTGCTACTCTCTTGTATTTTCGTGATCAGTTCGCGCCAGGAGCTGAGGTCTATTGGGCCCGCTTTGAGCTTTAACCTCTCGAGGATGATCTCGTCGAGCCCCTCAGAGTTGAACCTTAAGGGGCCCTCGTAGATATTGTCGACATTGCCCGCCGAGCTGACCGCCTCCGGCTCCATGTCGCAAAAGAGACCGATCTTGCTTTTGATGGACTGGTCGATCGGCCGATCCGAGCGGCAGATGATGACATCGGGCTGGATACCGATACGGCGCAGTTCATTGACGCTATGTTGGGTCGGTTTTGTCTTCAGTTCAGAAGAACCCTCGAGGTACGGGATGAGCGTCAGGTGGACATAGAGAACATTGTCTCTGCCGACGTCCTTGCGAAACTGGCGGATGGCCTCAAGAAATGGTAGACCCTCGATATCGCCGACCGTCCCGCCGACCTCAGTGATGATGACATCAGCATCCGTAGCTGTCAGCCCCAGTATCCGCTCTTTTATCTCATTGGTTATGTGGGGAATGACCTGCACGGTCCCACCAAGGTAGTCGCCTCGGCGCTCCTTGGTCACGACCGCCCAATAGATCGACCCGGCGGTGACATTGCTGTCCTGGCCGAGGCTCTCGTCAATAAACCGCTCGTAGTGGCCAAGGTCGAGATCGGTCTCAGAGCCATCGTCGGTGACGTAGACCTCGCCGTGCTGAAACGGACTCATCGTCCCGGGATCGACATTGAGGTAGGGGTCGAGCTTCTGAATGGTGACCTTGAGGCCGTGGCTTTTGAGGAGTCGCCCGATCGAGGCGGCGGCGATACCTTTTCCTAGAGAGGAGACAACACCGCCGGTGATAAAGATATGCTTGACAGTCCGTCTTTCCGATCCCGCCTCGGTCACTCCATCACCGCTTCCATCCAAGCTCGTCTAATTGCCTAAGGACAGGCGTCCTTTCTACAAATGTGCTGATCGAAAACCGTTCGGAAACGACATGGAGAGCGACCAACACACCCAAGATCACCAGGTTCGTGATCCAGCTCAAGTTAAGCACAAAACTAAAGCCAAGAATAGCCCCTAGCGCGTTGGCTCCAGCGTCTCCGATCATCGACCGTTCCTTCAAATCACCCCAGAGAAGACCGAGGACCGGCGGGATGATAAATCCCCAAAGAGACCAGAACCCGGCCCCGAATGAAGCGGCAAAAGTCCCGGCAGCGGCGATCGAAAATACCTTGATGGCCCTCCCCGGCCGGAGATCAAAGAGGTTGACCGCGTTCATCGAAAGAGTGATGACGGCCGCGTTCAGAAGAAAGAGCAGCGCCGTCCCCGAAACGGCGGCGGCGACTATGATCGATATAGAGAGACCGATAACCGCCTTAAGGGTGCCGGTCGTCATGATACCGAAGCGCATCTGCGAAAAGTGGCCGCGCAGCCCGCCGATGACCCGATTGCCGATAACGTCGTCAATAAAACCGACGAAAGCAGTCGCCGTTATCAGACTGAGCAAGAGAGTGAAACCCTCCGGCCCGAACCTCGCGCCGGTGCGGGCCACGAATTGTAGACTGAAGACCGCCCCGGAGGAGATCAAGACGATCGGCAAGAATATTCCGAAGCTACTAACTACATAGTGTTTGCGCCAGTTCGGCTTTGTGCAATTAGCACCGCTTAACATCCGCATTGTCGGGCCAAAGAGTATCAAGGTCAGGATCGTGGAAACGACCAGCGCTGATAGGAACAGAAGCAATCACCCTCTCAAGGTCTTTTCGTATTCTACCCCTAAATGAAAAGACCGGCGCACAGTGCGCCGGTCTTTTCGAAGCCAGAGGTTACTTTGCCTCGACTAATCGTTCTGTTGTTGCTGACGTCTGCGTCGTCTACGTTGATTTTCGTCTGTGCGATCATCGAAGTCATCGTCATCCTCATCGAAATCGTCGTCAAAGTCGTCTCCGTGATTGTCGAAGTCATCATCGTTGTCGTCGAAATCGTCGTCGAAGTCATCGTTGAAATCATCGTCGTTGTCGTCGAAGTCATCATCGTCAAAATCATCGTTGTCGTCGAAGTCATCATCGTCAAAATCGTCGTTGTCGAAAGTGTCTCCATCACGATCGCGATGGAGGTCGCCGCTGAGGACCGTATCCCCGCCGCGAGAAGTCTGGAAACTCTCGATCCGTTTCGTGTTGACACTGATTCGATCGTACGGTGCCAGGTTGATGAGGTTTCGCGTTGTCGTCACGGTAGCGTTACCGTCGTTGTCCGTATTGAACGCGGTCAGATTAAGATCTGTTCCGCCTTCATTGATCAACCAGACCTCGTAG
>JAUWIO010000210.1 GCA_030605305.1 Actinomycetes bacterium | reverse complement strand
GAGGACGAGGAAAACATCCCGATGATCGAGTTCTGCCGCCGTCTTCTAAAAGGTCTGGACAGAAACGGTCCGGCCATCGACAATACTATCGAAGAGAAGACCAGGAACTGGGTCCTCGATCGGCTGCCGCTTATCGATCGGAACATATTGCGCCTGGCTATTTTCGAGATGGTCTTCGAACCGAAGATCCCGGCGAGCGTCTCGATCAACGAGGCGGTCGAATTGGCGAAAGAATATGGCGGCGCGGAGTCGAGCAAGTTTATCAACGGGGTGCTCGGTCAGCTGGCGAACGATTTGGAAGCAGAGAAAATATCCAAGTCGAAGAAGGAGGCGCGGTGAGCGAGGAGCTGTCATTTGAAGCGGCCCTAGAGCGGCTGGATGAGATCGTAGTGCAGGTCAAGCAGGAAGATGTGTCACTGGATCGCTCGCTCGAGCTACTGGAAGAAGGTGTAAAGCTCGCCAATGCCTGTACGGAGAAGACGGACCACACGTACTGGCGTGAAGAGCTTAAGGAATCCGATTGACCGCCCGCTATCCCGACGAACTCAAGGAAGCGGTTGAAGAGGGTCTACACCACCACTTTCCGTTAGCCGATGAACGCGCGGCCCCTGTTGTGGATGCGATGCGCTATTCTCTATTCGCGCCGGGTAAGCGCTTCCGCCCCATTCTGACACTTGCCGGTGCTCAAGCGGTGGGTGGCGATCCAGCCGGCGCCATGCCGACTGCCTGCGCCTTTGAGTTTATCCATACCTACTCGCTTATCCACGACGATCTTCCCGCCTTAGACGATGACGAACTCCGTCGCGGTCAGCCGACGTGTCATATCAAGTTTAGCGAGAGTACGGCCATCTTGGCCGGCGACGCTTTATTGACCGAAGCATTCAATCTTGTCGCCGCGGTCCAAACTGAAGACTCGGGTCCGGCTATCGCGATGCGGGTCCTGGTGGAGATGGGGCGCGCCGCTGGCCTCCAGGGGATGGTCGGGGGACAGGTCGTGGATGTTGCGACCGAGGGGCCTTCGGTCGATCGGACGACGCTGGAATTCATTCATCACCACAAGACAGGCGCCTTAATACGAGCGGCCGCTGTCTGCGGCGCTATTCTTGGCGGCGGCACCGACAAACAAATAGCGGCCCTGGGCAGATATGCGGTAAACTTAGGGCTGGCTTTCCAAATAAGCGACGATATCCTGGATGTCGTGGGCTCGACTGATACCGTTGGAAAGCCAGTCGGGAGCGATGAGAACAATCGCAAAACGACATTCGTCAGTATGATTGGGGTAGATAATTCGCGACAAGCGGCCCGGGCGGCTATCGATGATGCGATGGCCGCGCTAGACGAAGGTGATTTGGAGCGAGGGATCCTTAACGAGCTGGCCGAATTCGTTTTGGCGCGAACCTCTTAACATGGGAGACACTATCCTAGACAACATAGAGGCGCCGGCAGACCTTCAGGGTCTATCGCCACAGGAGCTGACAATGCTCGCCGGCGAGATACGTGATCGCATGATCGAGGTTACGTCGAAGAACGGTGGTCATCTTGCTCCCAATCTGGGTGTGGTCGAGCTGACCATCGGACTCCACCTGGCCCTTGATAGTCCCCGCGACCGCATCGTCTGGGACGTCGGCCATCAAGCTTATGTTCATAAACTTTTAACCGGCAGGGTCAAGGATTTCGATACTCTGCGTCAACACGGCGGGCTAAGTGGTTTTCCGAAGCGGGACGAGAGCCCGCATGACGCGTTCAATTCCGGTCATGCCAGCAATTCGCTGAGCGTTGCCCTGGGGTTGGCCGTCGGTCGCGATCAGCGCGCCAGCGACGAACATATAGTGGCGGTCATTGGCGACGGCGCATTGACGGGAGGCATAGCTTACGAGGCCCTCAATCAAGCCGGCCATGTCGGTTCCGACTTGATCATCATCCTCAACGACAACGAGATGTCGATCGAAGGTAACGTCGGCGGTCTCTCTTGTTACTTAAACCGCGTCCGCCTCGACCCGACCTATAATCGGCTCCGCGACGACGTCGAACAAGTCTTGCGCCGGATCCCGGCGGTGGGCGAGAAGATGGTCAGTTTTGGCGAGACCTGGAAGACGGCTGTCAAGCAGTTTCTCGTCCCCGGCATGCTCTTTGAGGAGCTGGGACTGAAGTATATTGGCCCTATCGACGGCCACGCCATCGAAGATGTGCGTAAAGCGGTCTTGATGGCCAAGAAACTCAGCGGCCCGATATTGATCCATGTTCTGACCCACAAAGGTCGCGGCTATGAACCTGCCGAGCGCTGTCCCGACAGGTTCCACGGCACCAGTCCGTTCAATATCAAGACCGGGGAGCAGCTAAAGAAAAAGTCTCAGACCCCGACATATGGCCAGGTCTTCGGCCGCTCACTAGCGAAGCTGGCGGCGGATAACAAAAGGATCGCCGGTATCACGGCGGCTATGTCTCAAGGGACGGGAATGGATCTCTTTGCGGCCGCCCATCCGGACCGCTTTTTCGATGTCGCCATCGCTGAACAGCATGCCGTTACATTTGCCGCCGGATTGGCCTCTCAAGGCCTCAAGCCCGTGGTCGCTATATATTCGACTTTTCTGCAGCGGGCTTACGACCAGAGCGTCCAGGATGGCTGTCTTCAGAAATTGCCGGTAGTCTTTGTTTTGGACCGGGGCGGTCTCGTTGGCGACGACGGCCCGACCCACCATGGTGCTTTTGATCTTTCATACCT
>JAUWIO010000133.1 GCA_030605305.1 Actinomycetes bacterium | reverse complement strand
GGCCGACCGCGATCCGGCGCAATTCCAGCACCGGGTGGCCGATAGCCTGACACATCCGGCGGATCTGCCGCTTGCGGCCCTCGGATATCGTGATCTCAAGCGTTGTCCGCCCGCGGTCCTTGGAGCCGATCCGCACAACTGCCGGGCGGGTCATGCCGTCCTCCAGCTCCACCCCTTGCCGCAAGCGCCAGATAGCGTCGTTGCGCGGTTGACCGCGGACTACCACCAGGTACTCCTTCGGGACCTTGTGGCTCGGGTGCGTCAAGCGAAAGGATAGTTCGCCATCGTCTGTCAGGAGCAACAATCCCTCAGAGTCGAGGTCAAGACGCCCGACCGGGAACAAATTACGATCATACTGGGTGACTAACTTCATGACAGTGGGTCGTTTGAACGGATCGACGACGGTGGTGATATAGCCACCCGGCTTATTGAGTATGATATACGTGCGCTCGGAACCGAGGCTGAGCTGCTTGCCCATCACCTCGATCTGGCTGGACTCAGGATCGACCTTTGTCCCCAGTTCGCGGACGACTTGGCCATCGACCGTGACCAGACCCTTAAGGATCAGCTCTTCCGAGCGCCGGCGCGAAGCGACGCCCGCGTGCGCCATGACCTTCTGAAGCCGCTCCGCCGTCAATCGACCGCCCCCGGGTCCCCGATTTCCTCGGTAAACTGAAGTTCTTCGGTGCCAAGGTCGGGCGGCGCGCCTAATCCGCCCTCTATCTCTCCACGCGCGGTCGGGTCGGGCTCGAATTCGAGCAGCGGCGGCAGGTCCTTGATGGTATTCAGCCCGAATTTCTCCAGGAACAGCTCGCTCGTGCCGTAGAGAATGGGCGTGCCGGGGGTGCTGTCCCGGCCCCTTTCTTTAATAAGCCCCTTCGCCAACAGTGACGCCACCGCCGCATCGGCGCTGACCCCGCGGATCGAACCGATAATCGCCCGCGTCACGGGCTGGCGGTAAGCGATGACGGACAGTGTCTCCAGTGCGGCCTGAGTGAGACGCCTTGTGTCCCAGCTAAGGACTAGTTTTTCTACTAGATGGGCGTGGGCCGGGTGGGTGAAGAACCGGTAACCGCCGGCGATCTGGCGCAGCTGAATGCCGCGCTCATCCCGGCGAAGATCATCAGCCAGCTCGTCAAGCGCGGCCCGCACCTCGCTCTCGGGAATCTCCAGTATCTCGGCCGCGCTACCGGCGCTCAAAGGCTCGTCGCTGACGACAAGTAACGATTCCAGGGCGCTTTTCACTAGTGACTTTTCCATTAAACCGCTTGCGCCCGCACTATCTCGATATCGCCGAACGTGACAGTCTGATGCAGGTCGGCCAAGTCGCGCTTGTAGAGCTCCAAGAGGGCCAAGAAAGTGGCCACGACTTCCTCGCGATCAGCCGTGGCTGTCAACTCTTTGAACTGCAGGCTCTTCGTCATTTTAAGCCGCTCCAAAAGCTCGTCTATCTTGACGGCCAC
The DNA here is from genome assembly GCA_030605305.1 of Actinomycetes bacterium. Classification (GTDB taxonomy): domain Bacteria; phylum Actinomycetota; class Aquicultoria; order CAJVYJ01; family JAUVQD01; genus DAOUYN01. The sequence goes on along the minus strand of JAUWIO010000133.1, from coordinate 2,405 downwards.
TGACAGTTTGGTCCGCTCGATATGGCTGGAATCTATTAGCCTGACCCGCTCTCGTTCGAGTAACTGGTCCATCAAGCGTTTGAATTCCCCGATTTCGACATCGGCCAGGAAGTCGGGCAGCAGGTCGTCGAAGCGTTCTTCCAGGCCCGGTCGAGCCGGGAAATAGTGCTCCTCCGCCTCGACCCTGCCGGCCAACATGGCCGCGGCGTTCTTGAACTTGCGGTATTCCAGTAAACGCTCTATGAGCAATTGCCGCTGCTCAAAGGCGGTCAACTCGTCATCGTCCTCAACCGGCGCCGGCGTCGGCAACAGTCCGGCCGACTTGATCTCCAAGAGCGTCGCGGCCACTAAGAGAAACTCGCTCGCGACCTCCAGATCAAGGGCCCGCATCTTATCCAGGTAGGTCAAATACTCTTCCGTGATGTCGGCTATCTGTATCTCATAGATATCTACTTTGTGCCGCGAGATCAGATTAAGCAGCAGGTCGAACGGGCCTTCAAAAGCCGGCAGTTTTACTTGGTACGGCATATGTTCATCCTGGCTCGAACGTCCTTGATAGTCCCGGCCGCGATCTCTCTGACTTTCGCCGCCCCGGCTTCCAGGGCCTCTTCGGCCAGCTCCGGGTGGGCGCTGAGCTTGGCCCGGCGCTCGCGAAAGCCCGCCAAGGCGTCACTGATAGAGCGTCCCAGCAGATCTTTACAGTCAGTACAGCCTAGCTCCGCCGAGCGGCACTGCGCCTCGATCCGCTCACTTTCTTCTTTAGTAAAGATGCCGTGCATGGCGAAGACCGAGCAGACCTCGGGATGGCCGAGATCGTCGCGCCGGACCCGGGCCGGATCGGTGATCATCTTTCGCACTTTCTTGCCGATCACCTCGGGTTCATCTGTTAAAAAGATGGCATTACCATATGACTTGCTCATCTTGCGCCCGTCGGTGCCGGGCACCCGCTTTCCTTTTGAGAGGATCGCCTGCGGCTCAGTGAGATAGTCGCCATAGATATGATTGAATCGCCGCGCTATCTCGCGGGTCAACTCGAGATGGGGCAGCTGGTCTTCGCCGACCGGGACCATCTCTCCGCGGACGATCATGATATCGGCCGCCTGCAGGACCGGATATCCGATAAATCCGAACGTAGCGATCTCCTTGTTTTTGAGTTCGGCCAACTGCTCTTTATACGTCGGGTTACGCTCCAACCACGCGATCGGCGTCAGCATCCCCAGATAGAGAGCGAACTCAGCGACTTCGGGCACGTCGGACTGACGATACATAGTGCTTTTCTCGGGGTCCAGACCGTATGCCAGCCAATCCAGGACCATCTCCGTCGTATAGTCTATGAGACCGGTCGTATCAGCATAATCAGTCGTCAGGGCGTGCCAGTCAGCCACAAAAAAATAAGAATCGTATTTGGCCTGCATCTCGAGCATGTTCTGCAAATTTCCCACCAGGTGGCCCAGGTGCAGGCGTCCGGTCGGGCGGTACCCTGTTAAAACTCGTTTCAATTGGTTCCTTTCCGAATCGTTCGAACGAAGGGCCGACCTGTAAGCCACCCCACGTCTTTATTGAGCCGGATTATACCAAGAAAAGACGCTGGAAGAAGTTAATAAACGGTGTGAGAACGCCCCAAAAAGCATCGCGAAAAAAGAACATTCCGGTGAAAACGATAGCGATGCCATACCCTTCGAACTTCTCGTAGACCTGGAGCATGCGAACAGGCAGAAGGGCAGAAACTAGACGAGAGCCATCGAGCGGTGGAATCGGGATCAGGTTGAAGACACCTAGTAGAATATTGTAGAAGGCAAACCAAAAAAGGGCCGCTCCAAGAAAATTATTATCAAGCAACTGCCAATATAGAAGGAGTCTCATGCTGAGCCCCGCAACAGCAGCAAGGGCAAAATTCATCGCGGGACCGGCCAGACTAACGATAGCCATGTCGCGACGGGGATTCGCGAAATATCTCCCATCGACAGGAACTGGCTTTGCCCATCCGATCCCAAAACCTAACCCAATTGACGAGACAAGAAAAACGATTGTTCCGGCTCGATCAAGGTGCTTAAGTGGATTCAAGGTTATGCGACCAAGTTTTTTGGCGGTTGGATCTCCAAACATATTAGCCACAGCTCCATGCGCTAACTCATGCAGCGTTATGGCGAAAATGAACCCTGGAATCGTCGCAAGGATATCCAACATTTAGTGCGCACCGACCGTGAAAAAGTTTCCAGACATACCCGGGTATTGTAACATACGACCATATGAGACCAACTAATACAGCGCTCGTCGTTATTGCCTTGACCTCGCTCGCGCTGTTCGGATGCGAGCGCCAGCCGTTGTTGGAAACCGGGCGACTGGTTATCGAGTCTGAGCCGCGCTCGGGCGCGAAGATCAGTCTCAACGGACGCGGCCTGGAT
>JAUWIO010000273.1 GCA_030605305.1 Actinomycetes bacterium | reverse complement strand
ATTCCATCGCCTTTTTTCGCCCCATCACCGCGAGGCCGGTCGAGAGGGCATCGGCGTAGGCGGCGCTTTTTTCAGTGACCACGGTCACGCTCATGAAGCCCGGTGCCGGCAGTCCGGTCTTCGGGTCTAGGATGTGGTGATACCGACGCCCGTCCACGGTCATGTCCCGTTGGTAGTCGCCGCTGGTGGAGATGGCGCCCTTACTTAATTCGATCACGGCGATCAGTCCTGGTGTTGTCTTGGGCCGGGGAGAGTCTATTCCGACCCGCCAGGGCTCGCCGTTGGCTTTCGGGCCGACGGCCTTGATGCTGCTGATAGCGTTGATTAGCGAGTTCTCGAACCCGTCTTGGGCGAGGGTTTGGGCCATGCGGTCGATGGCGGCGCCCTTGGCTATACCGCCGAGATCGAGCTTGGCGTCACTGCCTTCAAGACGCGGTCGCCGGTCCCCGGGGGCGCCTAGAACCAGGGCTGCGCCGTCGACGCCCTTGAGGGCAGCCGCCAACTTTCGAGCTGTCGGCACTCGCCGCGGTTTATCGAACCGCCACAACTCGGTGAGCCGCCCGACCGTCATGTCGAACGCCCCGCCGCTTACTTCATAGACTTCGTTTCCGGTTCGCAATACTCCCCAGAGTTCTTTTGACACGCGGATGTTTCGCGATCGATTAAGCTTGCCGGTCTCGCTTTGGGGCTGGTGGATATCGAGACTTTCCTCGATTTGCTTAGCGCTTTCGAAAGCATCATCGAGACTTCTTCTCGTGGCGGCGTTCTTGAGCGGTTTGCCGTCGATCGTCACCGACACCATCGTGTCCAGCGCGAATCTCTCTTCCGTGCCGGACTGAGATTGAGAGCAGCCGGCTGTTAAGAGCAGCACTGACAGCAGAATATAAACGGTTTTACTCATAATGCTTACCTTGTGTCGCCGGAAAGGATACGCCCTAGTTTAACAATGACGGGGCTTTGGGAAAACACTTTCAGACGCTCTAATGGCCTGGTTGCCGGGTAAGCACTCATTTGACAAGTGCCTGAGGTCATGGCGACAATACGAGCAATGGTGATCAGCTAATATGAGAATCGGCTACCCACAAGCCCTGCTCTACTATAAGTACTTCCCGCTCTGGGAGACATTTTTTACCCAACTTGGAGCGGAAGTGGTCGTATCCGGCCATACCAATAAACGGATATTGAGTCGCGGAGCCATAGAGGCTGAGAACGAACTTTGTTTGCCGGTCAAGGTCTTCTACGGGCATTTGCTCGAGCTGGCCGACAAGGTGGAGACGATCTTCGTCCCGCGAATCATCAGCGTCGAGAAGACCGCGTTCACCTGCCCGAAGTTCCTCGGGTTGCCGGACATGGCCAAAGCCATCGATGTTGAACTGCCGCCGCTTCTGGAACCCTCTATCGACATGAAAGAGGGAACGCGCCAGCACATCGATATGATCATGGATCTGGGAAAGCGCTTCACCAGCAGCCGCATCAAGATCGCCCGGGCCTACATGGCCGGAGTTCGGGAGCTGCACCGCTATCACGACCGTACCGCGGCCGGTTATACCCCGCTCGATCTGATCGACGGCAAAGAGCCGCCTCCAGCTTCGGGCGGGCTCAAGATCGGCGTGGCCGGACATCCATATAATATTTACGACAAACACATCAGCATGAATTTGATCAAGAGATTGCGCGAGTTCGGGGCGGAGGTCTTCACCTCGGAGATGCTCCCGCATAAGGTCCTTGAGCGCGAGGCGGCTACTTTGCCGAAACATCTTTTCTGGACTTACGAGCGCGAAGTCGTCGGGACGGTCTTTCACTGGTCCCGGAGCGAGGCAGTCGACGGCAT
>JAUWIO010000199.1 GCA_030605305.1 Actinomycetes bacterium | reverse complement strand
TGAATATCGCTCTCCTTTAGGGGCAGCGGTATGCCGGCCACGACCATATCCACGTCATCGGCTGCACCCGCCAATAGTTGGTTGAACCAGCCCAGCAAGTCCCTAACAGCGCGTCCCTGTGCGCTCGCCGGGACGACGCCCAGGCCGACCTCATCGGAAACGACGATCACATCCGAATGGTGCGTCGTGCCCGCCTGGATAAACTGAAGCAGGTGCCCCCGCGGGTCCTGGTTCTCGAATAAGACCCTCGACACATATAGCGTGAGGCTGTCGATCAAGACGACATCCGCCGACTCAGCCTTCAAGCGCTCAACCAGATCCAATCCTTCAACTTCTATGGTGACCCAGTCTGCGGGACGCTTGGCTTTATGGCCTGCTATCCTCTGCGCCATCTCCTCATCCACGGCAGTGGCGGTCGCGATATAAGCGACTTTCTTATATTGGGCAGCCAACTTTTCCGCATATTCGCTCTTGCCGCTACGGCACCCGCCGAGGATCAATGTCAGGCCGACTTTTTGGTTTGTCATCGGCCGGCCCCCGCGATCTGAGGCTGAGCGGCCCCATCTTCGATCAGCTGCTCGATCCGCGACATATCCAGCGAGCCCCGCAGTACATCGGCGATCCGGTCGATCCGCGACTCGAAGCCGTCGGGACGAGCGGCGAACCTGGCGCGACCGGCACGATCGGCCAAGAGATTGACGAACGACCCCAGGATGACCCGATTGCCGAAAAGCCCGTGCAGGTAAGTCCCGGCGACGGGCAGCTGAGTCGCCGCCCAACCGAGAGGCCCATCTTCCCTGCTGATCCAGGCGACGGCTTCGGTCTCGCGAGCCGCTATCGGCAGCGTACGGCCAACGTGTATCTCATAGCCGGTCACGACCACACCGCCGGCCCCGAGCCCAACCACGTTCTCGCCCGCCCTGATGACCGCCCCTGTCTGCCGGACCCGTTTGCCCGAACTCATCTCGCTTTCGACGGGCAGTAGGTCGAGCGCCCTCTCGGAGTCGCCCGCAGAACCTTCGATGCCAAGCGGATCGCTGACGAGCGCGCCCAGCATCTGGTAGCCGCCACAAAGCCCGAGCGTCGGCACCCCGCGCCTGGCGGCTTCGATTATCGCCAGGTCCAATCCCCGGGACTTAAGCCAACGTAAGTCCGCTATCGTGCTCTTGCTGCCGGGCAGCACAACGGCGTCTGCCGACTTGAAGGCGGCGGGGTCGTCTGTGTAGTCGACTTCCACCTCCGATAGGAGCGCCAAAGGCTGCAGGTCGGTAAAGTTGGCGATGCTCGGAAGCCGGGGCACGACCACCCGCAGACCGACCGGCCCGTCGCGCCACTCCCGCGAGGTCGGTCTATCTAGAGCGACGGCATCTTCTTCTTCCAGCGCGACATCAATGTAAGGAACGATACCGAGAACCGGCACCCCCGTCTCTTTCTCGAGGAACTCAGGGCCGCCGGCCAATAATGCTGCGTCCCCGTGCATTTTATTGATAATGAAACCTTTGACCCGACGCTGATCGCCTGAAGACAGAAGCGAATATGTGCCGAATAAAGATGCGAAGGCCCCGCCCCGCTCGATATCGGCCACCAGCAAGACCGGCGCTTGTGCTTGGGCGGCGACGTCCATGTTGGCTACATCGCGATCGATCAGATTGATCTCAGCCGGACTCCCGGCCCCTTCAACCACCACCAGCTCGTATTCGTCCCGAAGACGGGCCAATGCTTGGCTCCAGACAGGAGACCAGTCCCGCTTCATCGAATAGTAAGCTCCGGAATCCATTGAGGTTTCTACTCGCCCGTCGATCACGATCTGCGCGCGCCCGCCGGCTTCGGGCTTCAAGAGGATCGGATTCATGTCCACAGAGGGGATGATGCCGGCGGCCATTGCCTGGACGGCTTGGGCCCGGCCGATCTCACGCCCATCGACCGTCGCGAAGGAATTAAGCGCCATGTTCTGCGACTTGAATGGTGCGACACGCCGACCATCCTGGTGAAATATCCGGCACAGTCCCGCCGCCAAGTAGCTCTTACCGACATGGGAGCCGGTCCCCTGGATCATGATCGTCTTCGCCGTCATTTAGCCCCCGAATAAAAAAAGCCGGTCGCGAAGACCGGAGTAACCTCCGCCCGGTCCTCGGGACGGTGCGGTTCAAGGTCTCCTGACTCCCGGCGCAACTTGATCTACCGGTCACAGTGGCGGGCCCGTGGCTGATTCTCACAGCCTTCCCTTGACTACACTATTTTCCTGCGCTTAGCATAAAGCTCAACGCTTATTGATGCTGCCGATTATACGGGGCGGCGTTTTTGGTGTAAAGAACTTGTCTTTGGCACCGGCTTTGCCGATGAGACCATGTAGTACTGGCGATATCGATTGGGAGGCAACTTTTGGGGCAATTTGACCTACGCAAGAGCGGCATGCATGCGCTAGTGGGCTTACTTATCGGATTGCTGCTGCTAGTGGCGGTCATTGACCATCTATCTTCTCAAGCCGACTCATCTTTCACCGACTTTTTGACTCAATCTTCAGAGCTGAACCTGGTCTTCCTGCTGATAGTCTTCATCCCGGCGTTCAGCGGTGTGCTGGTCGGAAGCGCGCGCGCTTCGGCTCGCCAACTGCGCCATCGAACCTTTGAGTTGACTCAGGAGCGGGACCGGCTTATCGAGTCTCGCGCTCAGACTCAGACTAAAACGCAAGAGTTGCAGCGCTCCCTCGACCAGGAAAGCGGGTTCTTCGTCGACAACTGGGACCAGCTGGTCACCGAGAAAGACAACCTACGGGAAGAGGCGGAGATATCCTCGGCGCTGGTTGGAGTCGCTCTCGCTATTGGCAG
>JAUWIO010000154.1 GCA_030605305.1 Actinomycetes bacterium | reverse complement strand
TCGGCAACTGCTTGGCCTGTTAGACGAGAAACGCCAAGGTCTCAGCGCTGCCTGAGAGACCGGTATTGTCCTCATCCGCTCAGTCCTTCATTATTCGCTTAGAGGACGCTCAAATGATCCGGCGCTTTGCTGACCTCGATGTAGGGTAAGTGCACTTTGCAGGGGGTGAGCAGGCTGCCAAAATGTCCTATGTGTCAGATGGATGTCGACGATCTACAAAAACATAAAGACGAGGCCCCCCCAGACGCTTAAGCGTTTGCCGGGCAAGAGGGAACAATAATGGCGAAGAAGGTCTTCCTGGGAACAGACCACCGAGGGTGGCGGCTGAAAGAGCAGCTCAAGGAAGCCCTGGCGTCATGGGGGTATGCGCCCGAGGACAAGGGGGCATTTCACTATGATCCCGACGATGACTACCCGGACTTCATCGCTCCGGTGGCGCGGCTCGTTTCACTCGATCCGACTGAGCGCGGGATCGTGCTTGGGCATTCGGGGCAAGGGGAGGCCTTGCTGGCGAACAAGTTCCCCAATGTCAGAGCGGCCGTCTATTACGGCGGCCCCCTTGAGCTTATCCGCTTCGCCCGGGAGCATAACGATGCCAATGTCTTGTCTTTGGGCGCCTCCTATCTGGATGCCGATACAGCCATGGCCGCCGTCAAGCTGTGGCTGGAGACGCCGTTTAGCGAAGACGAACGGCACGTGCGGCGTCTCGATAAGGTTTCTGAATATGATCAAGCCCATAATGTTTGCGACCCTTCTTTGGGTGATGAATCGGGGTCGTCCGAGTGGGAACCCATGCCTTAGAAAAGCGCTCGTGACTAGACAAGGGCTTGGTCGGGTAGGATAGAGCATGGATGCGAAGCAGATAAAAAACACGCCCACCATCATGGTCGTTTTCGGGGCGACCGGCGACTTGATGCGCCGCAAGATCATCCCCGCCTTTTTCCACCTTTTTGATGAAGATCGCCTCCCCGAACATTTCGTCGTGATCGGGGTCTCACGGCGCGATATCCCGACCGAGGAGTGGCGCGCATCCGTTAAAGAGACCGTCGCCGAACACCTGGGGCGCGAACATCCGCGAGTCGATGAGTTCGCTCAGCTTTTCCAATACCAGTCCAGTCGCTTCGAAGACCCGCAGACGTACAGTGAGGTAGCGCAGCGGATAGCGGCCGTCGATGGAGATTGGAAAATCTGTGCCGACAAAATATTTTATCTGGCCGTTCCGCCGGACTATTACCGGGGGATATTGGAGTATCTGGCGGGCTCCGGACTGACAGACGCCTGCGGCGGGCCTCAAGGCTGGACTCGGGTCATGGTCGAGAAACCGTTCGGGAAGAATATCGACGAAGCGCGGGAACTCGACAATCTTCTGGGGAGTCTGTTCAAAGAGGAGCAAGTCTACCGGATAGACCACTACCTGGCAAAAGAGGTCTTGCAGAACATCGTCCTTTTCAGGTTCGCCAATAATCTGCTGGAGGATGTCTGGAGCCAGAAATATATCGATCGGGTGGACGTGCGTCTGATCGAGAGCCTTGGTGTCGAGGGGCGCGGGTCGTTCTATGACGGGGTGGGAGCTTTGCTCGATGTCGGCCAGAACCACCTTCTTCAGATGCTGGCCCTGGTCACTATGGATTATCCCGGCAGCCTCGATGCCGACGTTGTCCGCCAGGCCCGCCTGAGCATCCTGGAGGGATTGACGGGGCCTCAAGGAGAAGCTGTCGGGCGCGAGACGATTCGCGGACAGTATAAGGACTTCCGGGGGGAGCCCGGGGTTTCGGATGATTCCGACACTGAGACCTATTTCAAAGTTCGCGCCCACCTCGATTCGCCCCGATGGAGGGGCGTGCCGTTCTTTCTCGAGGGCGGCAAGGCTCTGGATCAGCCGCGTAAAGAGGTAGTCGTGAGCTTCCGCCATCCGACCCCTTGTCTCTGCCCGCCCGGCGATCACTATCGGAATAGCATCAAGTTTCGGTTGGAGCCGGAGCCGGGCATCTCGATAAAGTTCTGGTCGAAGAAACCAGGAGAAAGATTAGGGCTCGAGGAGCGGAATCTTGATTTCAAGTATGGTGAGGAGGCGGCCGGCCATGGATATCTCGAAGAGTATCCGAAACTAGTTCTCGACTGTATCGCCGGTGACCAGACGCTGTTCATCTCCGGCCCCGAGACTATCGCCGGTTGGCGGTTTATCGACCCGATCATCTCAGGCTGGCGTAAAAACATTACGCCACTCCACCTTTATGCCGGAGACGATATTCTAAGCGTAGCCGGCGAGGAGTGGGAGACGGCTTCAGGAGGACAAGATATGGAAAAACGAATAGGCGTCGTTGGACTTGGAAAGATGGGCGGCGGCATTGCCGGGCAGCTGCTGGAAAAAGGCTGGGAGGTCGTCGGGTTTAATCGAAACCCCAAGGTAACACAACAATTTGAGCAGGAGGGCCTCGAGGGGGCGGCTTCATTGGCCGAACTGGTCGGGAAGCTTCAGCCGCCGCGGGTCGTCTGGGTGATGGTGCCGGCGGGGAAACCGGTCGACGATATTATTCTTGGCGATGGCGGTCTGAGTTCGCTACTGGAACCGGGCGATATCGTGATCGACGGCGGTAATTCTTTCTATAAGGATTCAGCCCGGCGCGGAGAAGAGTTGGCGCCGGATGGTATCAAGTTCATGGATTGCGGCGTATCGGGCGGTCCGTCCGGAGCGCGCCAAGGCGCGTCACTGATGATCGGAGGGGACCGCCAGCCGTACGAGCAGCTCCAGCCTCTCTTTCGGGCGATCGCGGCGCCCGCCGGGGAACAGTTCTTTGAAGGCATCGGAGCCGGGCATTTCGTCAAAATGGTCCATAACGGCATCGAATACGGGATGATGCAGGCGATTGCCGAGGGCTTCGCTATCATGAAGGAGTCCCAGTACGATCTCGATCTCACCCGGGTGGCTGATGTCTATAATCACGACAGTGTTATCGAGTCGCGCCTGGTCGGTTGGCTGAAAAGCGCTTACGAATCTTTCGGCGAGGACCTCCAGTCTTTGTCCGGCTCTGTCGCCCACACAGGGGAGGCCGAGTCCACGATCGACACAGCGAGAGAACTCGGGGTTCCGGATTCGGTTATCGAGGCGGCGCTTCGTTTTCGGGTTGCCAGCGAAGACGATCCAAGTTATGCCGGGCAGATACTGACGGCTCTTCGCGGCCAATTCGGCGGCCACGCCATTAGGAGTAACGATGGCGAATGATCTAAAGAAACTGGCGGATCTGGTCCGCTACTATATTCTTGAATCTACCACTGCGGCCGGGTCGGGACATCCGACATCTTCTCTCTCAGCGGTCGAGTTGCTAGTGGGTTTGATGTTCGGCGGCCGGTTTCGGGCCGACCTCGACGATCCGCAAAATCCCAACAACGACCGCCTTATACTTTCAAAAG
>JAUWIO010000231.1 GCA_030605305.1 Actinomycetes bacterium | reverse complement strand
ATGGGGCTACCTTTCATAACGGGCAGAGCGTCATGGCCGAAGATTTCATCTATGCTTGGAACCGCGTAGCGGCCAAGAAGACGGCCTCCGAAGTGGCCTATCACCTGGCTCCCATCAGGGGCTTTGGCGCGGTTCAAAGCGGCAAGAAAGCCAAGATGAGCGGTCTCTCCGCTCCGGACGATTATGTATTGAAAGTGAAGCTCGCCTACCCATTCGCCGACTTTCCGAAGGTCCTCGGACACCCGGTGTTTTCTCCGGTTCCCAAGCAAGAAGTCGCCAAGAGCGAGAAGAAGTTCGGCGAGAAGCCGGTCGGCAACGGCCCCTTCGCCATGGAAGAACGGTGGCGGCGGCAAAGATCGATCACCCTTGAGCGGTTCGAGGAGTATTACGGGAAAGTCGCTTTTCTCGATGGTGTCGAGTTTAAGATAATCGATAACGAACAGACAGCCTTCCTGCAGTTTCAGGGCGGGGCGCTCGACTATGCTTCGATCCCGGGCGGGCAGATCAGGATAGCGGCCCAACAGTTCAGTGAGCGGGCCGTCATCGGAGACCCCCTGTTAGTTCTGAATTTCTACGGCTTCAACCTGCGCAAGGCGCCGTTCAAGGACAATCCCAAGCTGCGCCAGGCGATAAACTATGCCGTCAATCGTAAGGCTATCGCGAAAGAGATATATGAAGAGGCCTTTGTCGCCGCGGGCGGTATCGTACCTCCCGGCGTCACCGACTATAAGAAGCGCGATAATGCCTAAGGCTACTCGCTGACGAAGGCGCGCAAACTCTTGAAAGAGGCCGGTCATCCGGGCGGCAAGGGTCTGCCTAAGCTGACGTTGATCTACGGGGCGGGACGCGGTCATGACGCCCCGGCCCAGGTATTCCAGGAGAATCTACGTAAGCTCGGCATCAGGGTCGAGCTTAAGGCGCTCGAGCGCGAAGCATTTTTTGAGGCGCTGATGTCAGGGAAGATGTCGATGTTCGCCGGCAGCTGGCAAGGCGATTACCCCAGTCGGGACGCGTTTCTCTACTCCCTCTTCCATTCCGAGAGTGGAGATAATATGGTAGGTTACGCTAATAAGAGGGTCGACAGCCTTATTATCGATGCTCGCCAGGCTGCAGACCCCAAGGAGCGTCGCGAACTCTACGAGCAGGCGGAAGAACGCATTCTCCGGGACGCTCCCGTGGTTCCCGTTACATTTGTCGGGACAAGTCTCGTTCGCGCATCGAAGGTCAAAGGTTTTGTGCGTACGCCGCTCGACGATACACCGCTTGACCGTATTTGGTTGGCCGACTGACGGAGGAATATGCTCGGGTACGTCTGGCGGCGGTTGCTATGGACGTTACCGGTTTTGTTCGGCGTAACGGTGCTGCTATTTTTTCTCCTGCAATCGATCCCCGGAGACCCGGCCCTCAGTAAGTTCGGAGACCGGCCGCCCTCCGAGCAGAGCCTGAGAAATGTTCAAACTAAGCTGCGCTTGACGGAACCGCTCTCGCGCCAGTTCGTCACTTATATGAGCGGTGCGGCCCGCGGCGATTTCGGTGAGTCTTATGTGACGGGGGAGCCGGTCAGTGAGATCATCGCCCGGACCTTGCCGCCATCTTTGAGCCTGGCCTTTCTGGCCGTTCTCCTGGAGTTGGCCCTGGCCATCCCCGCCGGCATCCTCGCGGCCGTCTATCGAGATACGTGGGTCGATCGGCTCTCTTTTGTCATAGCGACGCTCCTGGTCGCCATGCCGGTCTTCTTGCTCGGTCTATTCTTTCAACTCGGTTTTGCTATCCGGTTATCCTGGTTCCCGGTCGGCGGGTACGGCGACGGGGGGCTGGCCTACCACATCATGCCGGCGACCGTGATGGCGCTGATAGCCGCCGCCTACCTGAGTCGCGTTACCCGCAGTTCCATGCTGGAAGTACTCGATTCGGATTATGTGCGCGCAGCGAGAGCGGATGGCCTGCCGGCAGGGCGTATCGTCTTCGCCCACGCATTGCGCAACGCGCTCCCGCCTATCCTGGCGCTGGCCGGTCTCCATTTCGGGTTATTGAGCGGGAGCGCCGTAGCGACCGAATATGTCTTTGATTGGCCCGGTTTGGGCCGGCGTCTCTATACGGCTGTGGCCCAGCGCGATCGGCCGCTCATCATCGGGGCGACATTGACCTTGTCGTTTGTATTCGTCCTGGTCAATCTGGGCGTCGATATCGTTCAGGGTTTAATTAACCCCCGAGCCCGCCTGGCCGGGAAGGGGCGCCTCGATGTCTGAGCTTATGAGCAGAGTCGCTCGCTTACCGGGACGGCTGCGCCTCGGTCTATTGATCGTCGGGCTCTTGGCCGCGGCCTCGCTGGCGATCCGTCTTTTGAGTGGGGCCGATCGGGTCAGTGAGGACCAGGGAGCGTTACTATCGGCACCCTCGGCAGAACCTTGGCTCGCGCCCGTTCGT
>JAUWIO010000179.1 GCA_030605305.1 Actinomycetes bacterium | reverse complement strand
GTCCTGGCCTTGATCCCGAAAATATTCCGCCATGGTCAAGCCCGACAGACCGACGCGCAACCGGGCGCCGGGCGGTTCGTTCATCTGACCGTAGACCAGCACGGTCTTATCGAGCACTCCCGACTCTTTCCTTTCCAGATAAAGATCGTTGCCTTCGCGGGGCCGCTCGCCGACGCCGCTAAAGACCGAGTAGCCGCCGTGCTTGGTGGCGATATTATTGATAAGTTCCATGATCGTGACCGTCTTGCCTACACCGGCGCCGCCGAAGAGCCCGGTCTTGCCGCCCTTAACATATGGGGCGAGCAGATCGATGACCTTGATGCCGGTCTCGAAGATCTGGGTCGTCGGGTCGAGCTCGTCGAAGCCCGGCGCCGGACGATGGATGGGGTAGCGCTCTTTGGTCGTTATCGGCGGGCCGTGGTCGATCGTCTCGCCGAGGACGTTAAAGATACGTCCAAGGCAAGCCTCGCCCACCGGAACGGTGATCGGCTCTCCGGTATCGATGACATCGGTTCCCCGGATCAGGCCATCGGTTGAAGACATGGACACGGCGCGGACCCGGTTACCCTTCAGGTGCTGCTGCACTTCGGCTACCAGCTCTATCTGACCCGCTTCGGTCGTTGCTGATACCTTCAGAGCGTTGTAGATCGCCGGCATGCTGTCGGCGTCGAACTCGGCATCAATGACCGGCCCGATGATCTGCACCCCCTTGCCGATATTCTGTGTAGTAGCTGTGCTCATCTATACCTCTCCTCTAGAATTCGGCCGGACCTCTAGTCCGCCTCGCCCAGGGCTTCAGCCCCGCCGACTATCTCAGCTATTTCTTGTGTGATCGCGGCCTGTCGCGCCCTGTTAAAGGAGCGCGTCAAAAGGGCGATCATCTCTGTGGCATTGTCGGTGGCTGCTTTCATCGCAGTCCGCCTGGCCCCCTGCTCGCTCGCCGACGACTCCAACAGCGCCCGGTAGATCAGGGCCTCTATATACGTCGGCAAAAGCCGCCCCAGCACTTCTTCTTTGCCGGGTTCGAACTCGTATTCCGCGGTCGCGCCGCCGGACTCCTCGGCTTCGACCGCGTCCCGCTTGATCGGGAGCAGCACGTGCTCGACAGGTGTCTGCTCCATGGCCGATTTAAAGTGGTTGAAGATGACGACGACTTTATCGACTTCTTTCTTTTGGTAAAGTTCGATCAGCTCAGCGCCAATTGATTTGGCATCACTGAACTTGGGATTGTCGCTGATCTCCCGACGCTCATCGAGAATATTCGCCTCGACATAGCGGAAATAATTAATGGCCTTGCGCCCGATCGCGAAAATGTCCACCTGCGCTCCAGCCTCCCGCTCGGCGGTAGCCAAGTTATCGGAGCGGCGCAGGATATTGGCATTGGCCGCGCCGCACAGCCCCCTGTCCGAAGTGACCGCGACGATAACCGTCCGTTTCGACGGTTCCCGGGTTTCCAGGAGCGGATGCGAAGAGACCTGGACGTGCTGGGCGACATGGGCCAGCACGTCCATCATCTGGAGCGCATAGGGACGGGCCTGCTCTATCCGCTCTTGGGCCTTGCGGATCTTAGCGGCCGCGACCATCTCCATGGTCTTCGTTATCTGCTTGGTATTGTCGACGCTTTTCAGGCGCCGGCGTATTTCACTTGTCTTTGACACTAATTAACCACCGAATGATTTCTTGAACTCCTCGATGGCCGAGATGAGTTTCTGCTCGATCTCGTCCGTCAGGGTCTTCTCCGTCTCTAATGTCTTAATGATCTCTGGGGCCGAGCCCTGGACATACTGGACAAAGGCCTCTTCGAACTCGCCGACCTTCTCGACCGCGATGTCATCCAAGTAGCCGTTGACGGCCGCGTAGATGGAGACGACCTGGTGCTCGACCGGAACCGGCACGTATTGACCCTGCTTGAGGACCTCGACTACCCGCTCGCCCCGAGCCAACTGCGACTGCGTCGCTTTATCGAGCTCGCTGCCGAACTGGGCGAAAGCCTCCAGCTCACGAAATTGGGCCAGGTCGAGACGGAGACGGCCGGCGACTTTCTTCATCGCCTTGATCTGAGCGTTGCCGCCGACCCGGGAGACGGAGATACCGACATTGATGGCCGGCCTGACGCCGGCGTTGAAGAGATCGCTCTCAAGATATATCTGGCCGTCAGTGATAGAAATGACATTGGTCGGGATATAGGCGGAGACGTCTCCAGCCTGGGTCTCGACGATGGGCAAGGCGGTCAAAGAGCCGCCGCCGAGTTCATCGCTGAGCTTAGCCGCCCGCTCGAGCAACCGGGAGTGAAGGTAGAAAACATCGCCCGGATAAGCCTCGCGGCCCGGCGGTCTCCGGAGCAAGAGCGAGACCTGGCGGTAGGCTTGCGCGTGCTTTGATAGATCATCATAGACACAGAGGACATGGCCGCCATTGTACTTAAAATGCTCGCCCATGGCGCACCCGGCATACGGAGCGAGGAACTGCAGCGGTGCCGGCATACTCGCCGTAGCTGAAACGATGATCGTATAGTCCATCGCCCCATGCTCCCGCAGGAGCTTTTCTACCTGCGCGACGGTCGATGCCTTCTGGCCGATGGCGACATAGATGCAGATTACGTCGCCGCCTTTTTGATTGATTATAGTGTCGATCGCGATAGCGGTCTTGCCGGTCTGGCGATCGCCGATTATCAGCTCGCGCTGTCCGCGCCCGATAGGGATCATCGCGTCGACGGATTTGATACCGGTCTGCATCGGCTCGGCGACCGGCTTACGGTCGACGATACCCGGCGCTTTCCATTCAACGGGTCGAAACTGTTTGGCGTTGATCGGACCCTTGCCGTCTATCGGCTGTCCGAGCGCGTCGACGACTCGGCCGACCATCTCTTCCCCGACAGGCCCCTGAACGATCGTCCCCGTGCACTTGACCGGGTCGCCCTCTTTAACGGCCCTGGTGTCGCCCATAAGACCGACGCCGATCTCATTTTCCTCGAGGGTCAAGGCCCTCCCGGACAGCCCACCCGGCAAAGCGCGC
>JAUWIO010000166.1 GCA_030605305.1 Actinomycetes bacterium | reverse complement strand
TCCGGTGTCCGCAATTTGATCAGAGAAGGCAAAACGCACCAGATATATAACATGATCCAGACGGGCGGAGCTTATGGGATGGAGCTTCTCGATCAGAATCTGAAGAAATTGGTGGATGATAAGCAAGTCGATTTCGATGACGCGATCGCCAAGGCGAGCAATCCGACTGAATTCCAGAAGTATGCTCCTACGGCAGGAGCATACTGATGAGAATCAATGAAATACTGGCAAAGGTCAAAGAGAGCGGGGCTTCAGACGTCATCCTCAAGGTCAAGTCACCACCGTTACTTAGAGTGAATGGTCAGCTTGTGCCGGCGGGCGAGGAGACGCTCAGCGTGGACGACATTTTATCGGCGGCCCAGGAGCTGTCCGGTGGACAGAATTGGGAGAAGTTCAACAAAGATCTTGAACTCGACTTTGCTTACGAAGCCGAGGGTATCGCCCGCTTTCGGATCAACCTCTTTCGTCAGCGAGGGAGCGTCAGCGTCGTCTGCCGGATCATTCCGAACGAGATTCCGACGATCGAGTCTTTGGCCCTGCCGGAAATGGTAGCGGACCTGGCCATGCGTCCCCGGGGAATGGTGCTGGTAACGGGCCCGGCGGCCAGCGGTAAGTCGACCACTCAGGCGGCGATTATCGATCATCGGACCACCCATGAAGAGTGCCATATCATGACTGTCGAAGACCCGATCGAATTTGTCCACACGGACAAGAAAGGCCTCGTCAATCAACGCCAGGTCGGTCGGGACACTTTGAGCTTCGCCAATGCTCTCAAATACGTCCTGCGTCAGGACCCCGAGGTCATTCTCATCGGGGAGATGCGCGATCTTGAGACGATGGGGATGGGGCTTACTGCCGCAGAGACGGGACATTTAGCGATCGGCACACTGCACACGACTGATTCAGCTCAGACTATCGACCGGGTCATCAACGCGTTTCCGAGCCACCAGCAACAACAGATCCGCATGCAGTTATCAGTCAACCTGATAGGAGTTATCTCTCAGGTGCTCGTCAATCGGGCCGACGGACAAGGGCGGATCCCCTGCTTCGAGATATTACTGGGGACACCGGCGGTCCGCAATGTCATTCGAGAAGGGAAGACTTTCCAAATCCCTCAATTGTTAGGCATGGGGACCAATGACGGTATGATCAGTATGGAAAGATATATGGAGTCGATGATCAACGAGGGACTTATCACGATGGAGGAGGCGTTCGCCCGGACCTCCCGACCCGAGGAGCTGAAGAATCTGATCGGGCCTAAGGCCGACGAGGTCGCCGCGAACGTTTTCTAGTGTCCCTTATGGGGCCGCCCCCGGTCTAGGCAGGCGCATGCCCGCGCATTTTGCTATAATCTACGAGTCTCAGGCTTGCATTCTCAGGCCTGTTGGGCGACTAAAGGTGCTCGGAAACCACAGTGAATAAAGGCATCATAATCAGGCTGGCGATCGTCGTCGTTCTCAGCGTGCTTCTTCTTTGGGGGGGCGCGCGAGGCGGGGTCGGTCCGAACACAGAAATCCAAAGAACCGGCGAGACGAACGAAGGCCAGTTCGGGGATGCTCCTCTCTCCGACAATCAGAGCCGCCTGGAGAGAGAGATGCCCGAGATGACCAGTGCGACCGAGCAGGAGAAGGCGGTCATCTTTCCGACGCATTCCAGCTGGGTGAATGATGCGGGTAACTATGAGGTCATCGGCGAAGTCGAGAATGTCGGCAAAGCGACCGGCCGCAATGTCAGGACCAGGATCGTCTTCAAGAGCCCTAGTTGGTTCACGAGGCTGGCAGTGGTGGAAACGCCCATCGACCGCAGGACGCTAGAGCCGGGGGAGAAGAGTTCGTTCTCGGCCAGGTATCCAGGCGACGCGAACCATGTCGGCGGCTATGTTCTGATGACTGTGACCGATCCGCCGACGACGGGGTTCAGGGAGTTTGAGCAAGAGGAGTTCGGCGGGCTCACAACGGGCACCGTGGTCGGCCTTGAACTGTACGACGCGTCTCAATCCCCCGACACGACAGTTTCCGTCACCCCGGCGAGCGGCGGCTTGGCCGGGCCTGATTGGCGGATACTTCTTCTGCTGATAACCGGTTCGGTTTGGGGTGCGTTCCGCTTCAATCAATGGCGGTAAGACGCTTGGCTTGTAAATGAGGTTTTTTGCTATACAATGACGCTTACGGGATGTGGCTCAGCTTGGTAGAGCGCTGCGTTCGGGACGCAGAGGCCGTCGGTTCGAATCCGGCCATCCCGACTGTGCGGCGGCTGGAAACGGTCGCTTTTTCTGATGGTCGATAAGTTCTCCGAAGTCCGTTTGCGAGAGGGCGCCGACGGTTTCCGGGTGTTGGAGACCTCCTGGCGCAATCTGGAGCAGCGGGCCCCGGCTACTGTTTTCCAAAGCTGGGATTGGTGCGATTGCTGGCTGGCCCGGCACTCGCGGGTCAAACCCTTTGTCGTTACCGCGGGGGCCGGCGAAGATGTCTGTGCCATACTCCCATTGGGCTCGACCAAGACCTGGCACGGCTTCCCCGTCCGCCGGGTCGGCTTTCTAGCCGGCGGACCTGCCGACTACGGCGGGGCGGTCGTCGATGGCGACAGGAACGCGGCTTTTATCGCTCTCGCTCGAGCTCTGAGCGGGGGTTTCGATATTCTTGACCTTCATCAACTCCGTGAAGACGAGGCTCGGGAGCTGGCGGGACTCCTCGAGTCAGAGTTTGTCGTGAAGATCTGGCCACAGGAACCGACCTTAGTGGTTGAGACAGGGGCTGATTTCGATGTCTACCTGGGCCGCTTGGGCAAAAAGTTTCGCAAGAATACCGCTTACGCCGCGCGTCGATTGCGTCGAGATTTTGCGTATGAAGAGAGATTGTTCGGGTGGGGCGAAGGTCTCGAGCAGGCTATGGATGATTTCTTCGACCTACACCAGCAGCGTTGGCGCGGCAAACGCCTCCCCGGCCTTTTCCTGGGTCGAGGCAACCGCGGGTTTCATCAGGAACTGGCCCGGCGCTTCGATAAGCGTGACTCGCTCGTCCTGGCGTTGAGCTATATAGACAATGAGCCGGCAGCGGCAATCTACGGATTCAAGTGGCAAGGGGATTATAGCTATTACTTAGGCGGCTTCGATCCGCGCTGGTCGAAGTATAGTGTTTCTTCAGTGCTTATCCAGGAGTCGATCAAGGATTCATGCGAGCGTGGTTTCGGACACTTCGATTTTCTGCGCGGCCGGGAGGCATATAAGCGGCGCTGGCTGGCCGAGGAAGTCCCTCTGGTCAGACTGATAGCT
>JAUWIO010000018.1 GCA_030605305.1 Actinomycetes bacterium | reverse complement strand
GCCCTCCGGGGGGGCCGGAGGACGACGTTATTGGGGATAAGCGCGCTGATCATCAGCGAGGTCCACAGCACCGCAGATGCGTTGGCAGCCGTGCTGGAGGATGCCGGTCCCTGCGAGGAGCTCTGGTCTCTTGGAGATATTGTCGGCTATGGAGCGGAGCCTGAGCGGTGCATAGAGTTGTTATCTACTTTTGACGGTGTCTTTCACGGGGGCAGCGGCAATCACGATCTGGCGGTGCTGGGACGCGTGCCGGTTACGAGCTTTGTTCCCGCGGGCCGCGAAGCGATCGAATGGACGATACCCCGCCTGGGAGAAACGGAGCGTGGCTGGCTGGACCGGCCGCCGTCACTGACAATAGAGCCACGGTCTTTGTTTTGGCATGGTGGGCCGCTCGATCCCATCTGGGGCTACCTGAATTCGATCACCGCGGCCGAGGCGGCCTTCGAGTCGGTCGGGGACGGGCGCGGGTTCTGCGGCCACACTCATCGCCCGATCATATATTTTCAATCGCACCGAGGCATTAAGACCGACCGCCTCGTCCCGCGCTGTGGGCACCGTTTTGACCTCAACGACTTCGGTTCCCGCGTCCTCATCAACCCCGGGAGCGTCGGTCAACCGCGAGACGGTGATTCCCGGGCGGCATATGCCGTCATCGACACAAAAGACGATTGGATAGAGTGGCGACGCGTTGAGTACCCGATCGAGAACTGTCGCGAAAAGATACTGTCAGCCGGACTTCCGCCTGTCTTGGCGGACCGCCTGACACACGGCATCTGAGCATCCCCCGCCCTTAGGCAGCGCGACGCCCGAACTGTCTTTCATATTCGACGATGATGCCCTGGACTAGGTGCTCCGGCGCCTGGTAGTCGGGATACTTATCGACCATGAGGCTTTGGACGCCGTCCAATATGTTTTCAGTAAGCTTTTGCCCTGGGCGCCCGAAATATCCAACCGCGACTCGAAAGTGAGCCAGATATCGCTTGAGATGCGTCAGCACCTCGCCGCCGACCACCGGCCCGTGACCCGGATAGACCGTCTTTGGGCTCAAAGAGCTCAAAATATCCAGCGAGCGCACCCACCTATCTATCTCAAGGCGATCGAGGAATGGGTGGACCTTATTGAAGACCAGGTCCCCGGCTATCAGCTGTTTCTTGGCGGGTAGAAAGCAGACAAGGTTTCCCGCGGGCTCACGCGCGCCCACGTCGAGGAAGTCGACCTCAAGCTCTTTCCATTGGCGGCGCTCGGAGGTGCGCACCGTTTCCTCAGGGAACACCAGCTCTTCAGGTGCGCGCGGCCCGTACGCTTCCTTGAGCGCAGCCAGTCGCTGCCCGGCGCCGGTCGTGATGCGCTTCTTGTCGGCGGCCGTCGCGTAAACATGCGGTCTATGTTGAGCAGTGAGAACGCCGAGAGATGCATAGTGCTCCAGGCGGGCTGAAGTAATGAAGACTGAATCGATCTCAGCCCCGGGTATATCCTCTGCCATCTGCACAGCGAGGTCCTCCGGCTGGTCTCTTAACAACTGCTCATCTAACAGCCACGCACCGTCCGTCGTCAGGAAATAATGAGAGGCCGCGTACGCTGCTTCCGGGCCGGATTCATAGCTGAATATCTCCACCGGGTGCACCGTGATTTCATACCCGCGTCGGTGATTTTCGTATCCCCTAGGGAATAACCGAGTCATTCAGATGTCTTAGTTTTTATGGAGGTGATACGTTTGAGCGAGGAATTGATCGACTTAATGCAACAAAGCGTGGCTCAGGAGTTGGCTGTTTCCACCCAGTACATGTGGCATCACGTGATGGGTAAGGGGCTGGACAGTCCCCCTTTCAGGGACATGGTCAAGAAGATCTCGATCGCGGAGATGAAGCACGCCGAGGATATCGCCGAGCGGCTCGATTATTACGGGGTGACCCCGACGACCAAGCCGGTCGAGGTCAAGGTCGGAGGGAACCTGGAAGAGATGATCGCCGATGACCTGGCGGCCGAGAAGGAAACTATCAGCCTATATCATAAAGTGATAGATCGGGCGGACACAGACGGCGACATCGTCACCAGGGATCTTTTTGAGCAGATACTTTCGGCCGAAGAAGACCATGCCCAGCAGTTCTCGTCCCTGCTGCAGTAAAGTTTTCTAGCGTCGTTCTTTTCGGGTTGCCCGAGGAAAGAGAATGCGCACGGACTTCTCGTGGGCCGCGAACTCGCCCGCTCGGACGACGTTCTTTGGCCTATCGTGAACGACCTCGATCATCCAGACGATCAAGGCTCGATACAGAGCATTCATGCCCATGCGCCCGACGACCCGGTCGTGCGGGAAGATCGCTCGCCAGATCCGCGATGGCCGAATATGCAAGAAGAACTCGGTCGCCTTGACTCCAAAGAAAAGTTGTCCGGGCGTCAAGTTGGGAGTGGCCACGACCTGGTTGCGATAACCCCAGCGTGATGTGTCCGGTTCGATCACCTTGTCCAGTGGCACCTTGGAGCCGAGCGGCGTCCAGAAGTGGGGTGTCAGATACGTGGCGTTAATAAAATCCGGATCCATCCGGCGCAGCCTCAAGAACCGGCGCCAAATCGTCTTGAAGGTCTCATCTTCCAACCCGAAGATGACGTTCGCGCATGAAAGTATGCCGTGTTTTCGAAGAAGCTCCATCGCCCTGGTGGCCATCGCATACGAACTCTTGCCGAAACTATCGACGACTTCGTCATTGTCGGACTCGACCCCCAGAGCCGCAAAATCGACCCCGGCTTTCTTATAAAGATGAAGGATGTCCTCATCGCGCAAGATAGTATCGACCGAAGCATTGATGGACATCGAGACTCGTATGCCTCGCGAGATCATTTCTTCGAGGACCTCGGTGAGGGCCTCGCGGTCGGCGGCAAAGTGTTCGTCAGCCGGCCAAAAATGCTCTATGCCGTACTCATTCGCCAGATGCTCTATCTGATCGACGAAGTTCTTTGGGCTCCGACGCCTGTATTTCTTCCAAAAGACCCACTGGCCGCAAAAGTTGCAGGTATTGGGGCAGCCGCGCCCAAACTGTACGCCCGCGGCTCGCTGACCTAAAAGTTTGTAAAGATCCCAATCGACCAATTCCCAGCCCGGACGATAACGATCGAGGTCACACAGCGGCTTGGCGGCCTGATTAACTTTGAAGCCGCCACCCTCTCGGTGCCGCCAGACCAGCCCGTCAATGTCCTCAAATGCTCCGCCGTCCCGCAAAGCCGCCGCCAGCTGCAGCGTGATATTCTCGCCCTCGCCCCGAACGACATAGTCGATCGCCGGTACGTCTTCCATGATGGCCCGAAAGGCGAAACTTGGATAAACGCCCCCGTAGACCAGCTTTGATTCGGGCAGAGCCTTTTTCAGGGCATAAATCGTATCGATCACGTGAGTGTGCGCAGCGGTTGAACCAGTGTGGCTGATGCCGATCAGATCCGGGGCAAAATCTTGGGCCGCCGACGTCAGTTCATCTTCAGACAGCTTCAGAGCGTCCGCATCAATGAGCTTGACTTCAAAACCGGCATCCGTCAGCGGGCCGCCGACAAAAACAAGTCCGAGCGGCACCTGGTAGCCCAGGCCGTACTCGCTTGAGATATAACCCCTGCGGGCGTTGACTAACAATACTCGTTTCAAAGATCCAGCCAGCGTCTATCCGTCGGGTAGGGTTTGTAGCAGAAGTTACAAACTGAACTCGAATCATGGTATCACAGGGTGGCGCTCAAGTGGAAGCACCAGGCATAGAAACGGGGGCCCCTCGGGACCCCCGTCGGCGTAACTGCTAGGATTAGCCGGTGTCGACTAAGCCGCGATGCCAGCCGGCACCTAGCTACAGCCACCTCCACTGGTCTCTATCAATCAGACCACCTCCTTCCGTGGGGACCCTATTCTACCAGGTGATAACCATCGTTGGTAGTGCGGCCTAGGCGGCCCTTTCATTTGCAACGACCGCATCGCAGACTTCTCTCACCTCTCGCTTGAAGTTCTCGAGATCGGCCTGCGTCCCGCGAAGATAGGTCCCCCATCCGGCCGTATGTTTCGCCATCAGCACAGCGTCTTCGATCTCCTCCGGCGTTGCCCCGCACAGCCTCGCGACTTCCGTGTGGTAGGCGACAGAATACGAGCATTGCATCTGCGCAGCGACCGCGATACCGATCAATTGCCGACCCTTGTTCGGTATCGGAGACTCGTCGATCTCCCGATTCCTCAGCAGGCTCCACTCGGCCGCCATCGTCTCCTGGGGCAGGCTCTTGAACCACTCGGGAACGAAGCCCCAGGTCTGTTCGATCTCTTGCCATAACTCATTTTTGTCGGTCATTAGTTCCCCCTCTATCACGGCACGGCAATCTTCCTTCCGTATTGATTCCCTATTTATTGCTGAACCACAGATTCACTTGTTTCTGCAGGCAGTCGGTTTACTGTCGACAACGTGGTTCGGCTGGCCCATGTCCGTCTCCTAGTGAATTTCTTCATAAAGTCCGACTGATTTCCTGCCGATAACCGTATTCAGTCATCCACCTATGTTTACGAGGAGGTCGTTCATGTTGTTTGACACTCCTGACGCCCGCAAGGATCGTGGCTCAGCACGTCGAGACAGCGATCTGTCCGACCTGTAGATCGAGAAAGTGCGACGCCGGTCCGTCGCTTTGTTCACTGTTTCATCGGTGATCTTGATCGCCTTGAGCGCGCTGGTGATCGGCAGCCAATTAGCTAAGGCCATCCGATACAATATGATCAACTCCTACGCCCTTTCTATCGGCACCCAAGCCAGCAGCGCCGTAAATGCGTTCCTTTTACCTGAAGACCTTAAGGAACCATTCACGGGCGACAAACATACAGACTTTAAGCAGCATGTCGAAAAAGTCACGGCCGGCACTAGCGTCGAACAGGTCAAGTTATGGTCAACCGACGGTGTGGTGCTCTTTTCGCTGGACAAGAGCATAGTTGGCAAGAGATTCTCGGACAATCATGATCTCGAGGAGGCCTCCGAGGGCGAGCCGGTCGTCGAGATATCCGATCTTGAAGATGACGAGCACTCCGGTGAAGCCGAAGAACACGAACGTCTCCTCGAGATGTACTATCCTGTCACCTTAGATGCCGGAGTTTCCGGTCGGGTCGACGCTGTCTATGAGGTCTACATTTCTGTAGTCCCTGTGGAAGAGCACGTTAACTCCACACTACGGGCTCTGGCTTTCGCGATGGCAGCGCTCACTCTCCTGCTGATCGCCCTCGCCCAGTTCGCGTCGCGGATGCTAAGACGCCGCAACGATCGCCTGGCTGAGCTCTCTGCGATGCTGGAGAGGAAAGCCGACACGGACGGCCTGACCGGACTATATAATCACCGCCCCTTCCAGAGTTTCCTGGAGAATCAAACCACGGTAGCCGACCGCTACGACAAACAACTTGGCCTGATCATTCTCGATCTAGACTTCTTCAAGACGGTCAACGACCGCTTCGGCCACCAGATCGGCGACAAGGTCCTGAAGAAAGTGGCGGGGGTCTTCGACGAGGTATTGAGAGACGCCGACTATGCCGCCCGCTACGGCGGCGAGGAGTTCGTCGTTGTCTTACCGGAAACCGACGCTCGTGGAGCAGTACGCTTGGCTGAGCGGCTGCGCGAAGCCATGGAAGCGCTCCAAATTGACGTGGAAGGCGTCTCGAAGCAACCGAGGATCACAGTCAGTTGCGGCGTCGCCGAATTCCCTGATTGTGCCGATAACCGGGAAAGTTTGATAGCCGCCGCCGACAGCGCCCTGCTCTTCGCGAAGAAAAAAGGTCGGAATCGGGTCTGCTTCTTCCCGGAGATCTCGGAGGCAGATTTTGAAGAGGGCGACCTCGACAAGCTTATCAGCCGCCTCCCGCACGCCAGCATGCCGCCCATTCAAGCCCTCGTCGCGGCCGTCGGCTCGAACGACTCCTACGACCAAGAACACAGTCATAATCTGGTCCTCTTGGCTGCTAAATTCAATGTCAAGCTCGATATGCCCAAGCATCACCAGCATGCCCTCAAGATCGCGGCCCAAGTCCATGACATCGGTAAAGCGGTCATCGCCGGACGTCACCTCGGCAGGAACGAGGCGCTCACCGAATCCGAAGTGGAAGCGATACGAACGCACCCCGAAGCCGGGGCTAAGATTGTCGAGACAGCCGCGCAGACGGAGAACCTGCTTTCCGCCATCCTTCATCACCACGAAAACTGGGACGGCACCGGCCACCCTGATGGGCTCAAGGGGGCCGAGATACCTTATTTAGCGCGGGTCTTGCGGGTGCTCAATGCTTACGAATCTATGATCTCAGACCAGCATCCGCCGGCACTTTCACCGGACCAGGCCATCGCTGAACTGCATGAGAAGGCCGGAACGGAGTTCGATCCGAATCTCATCACCGTGTTCGTCGAGTGTCTCGAAAGCTCGTCGCAGTCGCCCCCGCAAAAGGACCTTTCTACCGCCTAACGCTCGCGTGCTGATCTTGTTTATCAACAATTAATGCGCGCGGGAAGAGATCGTCTGAATGGGTCCAGTCCATCTGCCGCCGGCCCCGCTTTGGCTGACCCAGTCTCCCGGGGCAGCGAATCCCTTAGTCGGTTCGATCTCGGCTTGTGATTATCTATATAAAGTTGTCGTAAATTCTGCCGATTAGTAGAGACATAAGGCCACTCACGAGTTCCTGGAGGAAGCCAATGGCCGCGCTCACAAATACAGATGAAGAGGTACCAGTAGTCACTGGCTCATTCAAGAATGAGCGAATAAAGTCGACGCTGATATTTACCATCGCGTCGGTCCTGCTCATCGGATTTATCGGTGTGGCCCTAGGCACGGTTATCACGCGCACAGTCCAATACCATGTCCTCGAAACGTATATGTTGTCGACGATCACGCAGGTAGGAGCGGTCGTTACCGCACATGTCGACGAAGACGATTTTAAGACCCCGTTCTCCGGCACAAGATATGACGAGTTCAATGCACATGTGCATGAAGCACTGGACGGAAGCAATATCGAACAGGTCAACCTATGGAGCCCGAGCCGAACGTTGCTCTTCTCTACCATGAAGGACGACATTGGAATAACGGTCGAAGAAGACACCTTGTGGTCCCGGCTGGACAGCGGCCAAGCGACCGTTTTTTAACTGATCGAACCCGATACCGAGATGGCAGGAATGACGGGATCAGACGAAATTGGCGACGAACACGGCGATGACGATGCCGACGATGAACATGCGGCTCAGATTGACGACGACGATGAACATGCGACCCAGGTCGATAACCACGAAGGCGATGGACATGGTGCGCGCAGGCTAAGGATCCTTTACCCTGTCGTCCTGAGCGGCTCAGATAGCGGACGGCTCGACGGCGTCTATGAAGTAGTGATCTCTACCATGGCGCTCGATCACCACATGCAATTAATCACTCGCACTCTAGTCATGGGCCTAGGCGCCCTCGTCGTTTTGCCGGAAACAGACGTCGCCAGGGCGATGCGGGTAGCCGAGCGGTTACGAGAAGCAACGGAAGCCCTGCAGATCGACGTTGAAGGCAGTACCGAGCGACCCAAGGTCACCGTCAGCTGCGGCGTTGCCGACTTCCCTGGTTGCGCCGACAACAGAGAAAGCTTGATCGCCGCCGCGGACAGCGCGCTGCTCTTTGCAAAAAAAAGGCCGGAACCGGGTCTGCTTCTTTCGAGATATTTCCGGAGCGGACTTTGAGGAAGGCGACCTGGAAAAGCTGATCAGCCGGCTCCAGCATGCCAGCATGCCGACTATTCAAGCGCTGGTCGCGGTCGTTAATACAAACGATTCCTATGACCGGGGCCGTAGCCGCAATCTGGCTCAATTGGCCAGTAAGTTCGGCGCCGAACTCGATATGCCCGAGAATATTCAACATGCTCTAAAAATGGCGGCCCAAGTGCACGATATCGGCAAAGCGGTAGTCCCGGGTCGTATTCTAGGAAAGACTGAAGAGTTGACCGAGACGGAGGTGGAAGCGATCCGCGCCCACCCGGAAGCGGGAGCCAAAATAGTCGAAACGGCTGGCCAGACGGAAAACCTCTTGGCTGCCGTCCTCCATCACCACGAAAACTGGGACGGAACCGGCTACCCGGACAAAC
This sequence comes from Actinomycetes bacterium, assembly GCA_030605305.1. GTDB lineage: Bacteria > Actinomycetota > Aquicultoria > CAJVYJ01 > JAUVQD01 > DAOUYN01. The sequence goes on along the minus strand of JAUWIO010000018.1, from coordinate 1,217 downwards.
TCAAAGGAAGTGAGATACCCTACCTGGCGCGTGTTCTGCGGGTACTGGATGCCTATGAGGCTATGGTCTCAGATCGTCCTTATCGAGAGGCGCTTTCACATGACGCGGCCATCGCTGAGCTGCAAGAAAAAGCCGGCACCGAGTTCGACCCGGAGCTCATAGTCTCGTTCACCGCGTGCCTCGACAGGTTGCCTGATCAGCGCACCGTCCCGACCGCCTAGTCCAGACTGCTAACCCAGTAGTTTCTTGGCCAGCTCGGTTTCGAGTGATTTCTTGCTCATCAAGGGCTCGACGGAAAACTCGGCCGGCGCGCGTTCATTCCACGCTTGCAGGAACTCTTCCAGCTCGCTCTCAAAGTTCAACCTCAGGATCGCGGCGATGCCGGGGCGCATCTTCAGCGCCCAATACTCCCTGACTATGCCGTTCTTCTCCTGGTGTTTGAGCCACTCGAAAAACTTGAGTTCAGGGCCCGCCTCTATGGAAGCGCTGGGTTTCGAGGTGATCAAGTAATATTTCATGAGGCTACTCTACCCGGTAGGGGTAAACAGGTAAAGATGAATCAATTCTAAAAACTGACTGTTTGCCGAAAGAAGCGTACAATAGCACCCACACCCACTAACGCGGAAGCGCCTGCCATCCTGATCGTAGAAGGGGCCAGCGTGAACGGACCATCTTCTCGGGTCCACGCAATGAAATTCTCCAATACAGAAGACACTGACAACTAATACGCCTGACGAAGCAGCAGCTCATAGTGGCCAGCGTCTTTTTTGCTGTATTCATCGTTGGTTCAACACTGGTCTTCTTGGATGCCTCGATCCAAAAGGCGGAGCGGGACAACACCTTAACCGAAATCGCCGCCGGGCAAGGCCAAGCGATCCGCAGCCACCTCGACCACCTCTTATCCGCGACATTCGCCCTTGAACTGACATTACGTAAAAGCGATGGCAAGATAGGCGACTTTCCTGACCTGGCGCGGGAGCTAATCGCCAGCTACAACGGAGTCTCCCGCGTCAAATTGGCTCCCGATGGCGTGGTCCAAAAGATAAATCCCCTCAAAGGCAATGAAGATGCCATCGGCCATGACCTCTTAAAAGATCCAAAGCGCCGGAAGGAGGCGCTCAAGGCGATAAAGAGCAAGAAACTGACGTTGGCCGGTCCCGTCAAATTGATTCAAGGCGGCGTGGCGGTCATCGGGCGTCTGCCCGTCTTCTTGCCGG
>JAUWIO010000085.1 GCA_030605305.1 Actinomycetes bacterium | reverse complement strand
TGGATTAAAGAGCGTCACCGGGCCGCCGGCCGGAATAAAGTCATTATGCGGATCTTCGGCATTGACCCGGAACTCGATAGCGTGCCCCGAGAAAGCAATATCTTCCTGGCCGTAGCCTAACGGCTCCCCGGCAGCGATACGTATCTGATCTTTGACTAAGTCTCTGCCCGTGATCATCTCGGTGACCGGATGCTCCACCTGGAGGCGCGTGTTCATCTCCATAAAATAGAAACCGCCGTTCTCATCGAGGAGAAACTCGATCGTGCCGGCCCCGTGGTAATCGACTCCCGCCGCGGCGCTGACCGCGGTTTCGCCCAACATCTTGCGGAGTTCGTCATCGACAGCCGGAGAGGGCGACTCTTCTATCAGCTTCTGATGGCGGCGCTGGATGGAGCAGTCGCGTTCACCTAAGTGGACCACGTTGCCATGCGTATCGCCCAAGATCTGGACCTCGACGTGGCGAGGATTCAAGATGACCTTTTCCAGATAAACGGTCGCATCGCCGAAAGCGGCCTCGGCCTCACCGCTGGCCGTCTTGAGCGCCACCGCCAACTCGTCGGCGTTGCGAGCCATGCGCATGCCCCGGCCGCCGCCGCCCGCCGATGCCTTGACCATGACGGGATAACCATACTCTTCGGCTATTGCCAGCGCCTCGGACTCACTGGTGACCGGACCATCTGAGCCGGGGATGACGGGCACGCCTAGTTCGCGCATCCGCTGCTTGGCAACCGACTTGTCTCCCATCATCCTGATCGCCTCAGACTTAGGGCCGATGAACTTGATGTCACAGGACTCGCAAGCCTCGGCGAACTTGGCATTCTCCGCCAAGAAACCATAGCCGGGATGGATAGCTTCCGCCCCGGATATCTCGGCCGCCGATATTATATTTGGAACGCTCAAATAACTCTTAGCGGCCGGCGCCGGACCGATGCAGACAGATTCGTCGGCCAGTTTCGTCGGCAACGAATCGGCATCGGCTTCAGAATAGACGGCGACCGACTTGACTCCGAGCTCCCGGCAGGCCCGAATGACCCGCAGGGCTATCTCGCCCCTATTAGCTATAAGTATCTTCTTGAACAAGGAGACTAACCCTCGCGGCCCTAGGTGGCCGGCTCGTAGAGAAAAAGGACCTCGCTGAATTCAACCGGGTTGCCGTCGTCGATCAAGATCTTTTTGACGACTCCCTTGTCTTCAGCGGTGATCTCGTTCATCAACTTCATAGCCTCGAGGATGCACAGTGTCTGACCGGCAATAAAGTCAGAACCTTCCTCGACGAATGGTTCAGCGCCCGGGGCCGGCGAGCGATAGAAAGTGCCGACCATCGGCGCTTTTACGGCTTTCCAATGGTCCGGATAACTCTCATCCTTGGCGCTCCCGGCCTCTTGCGGGACCGTCTCGGTCGACGCGCTCTCGCCGGGAGCTTCATTGGTCTGCACGCTCACCGCGCCCTTGCGGATTGTGATCTTCAGTGGGCCTTCCTCTATCTGCACTTCCGACACGTCGCTGTCCTCGACGGTCTTGATCAATTCCCGTATCTGCGCCACATCCATGTAGCCGTCCTCCTTAATAGCACCTATCTCAGCCGCCGTCATGAAGACCGCGTTCTCAACGCCCGCCACGTGCGCGGACAAATAATTGACTGTCTCCACGGGAAACAGAGCATATGACAGCACATCTTCGTCGTTCCTGGCCAATCCGCCCAGGCCTTTAACATAATCGTCCCAGGTCTCGGTCAGCATGTCCGCGGGTCGTCCTTCCAGGCGTTTTTCGTCACCTAAGAGCTGCTCCTCGACAAAAGGCGCCATCGGACCCGGCGCCCGACCGTAGTAGCCGCGGACATATTTCTTCATCTCATCGGGGACAACAGCCCAACGCTTGCCCGTGAGGACGTTAAGGACCGCCTGAGTGCCGACTATCTGCGATAGAGGCGTCACCAGCGGCGGGTAACCGACCTCGGCCCGCACCTTCGGGATCTCCTCCAGGACATACTTTAAGCGATCTTCCGCTTTTTGCTCCTTGAGCTGGCTGACCAAGTTCGAGATCATTCCCCCGGGGACCTGGTGGCTAAAGACTTTCATATGCTCGATCGAAGTGACGCCGCGGCTATAGCCCCGGCGTAGGCGGACCTCCTCGAAGTACTCCGCGATCTCGTAAAGCTTCTCTAGCTCCAGCTTTGAGTCGTACGGACTGTCTTTGAAGGCCCCGACGATCATCTCGGTCGCCGGTTGCGAGTTGCCAAACGCCAACGGGACTGTGGCGGTGTCGATAATGTCTACTCCGGCCTCGATGGCTTTGAGGTAGTTCATCGGGGCCATACCCCCGATATAGTGACAATGGAGCTGGATGGGGATATCGACCTCTTTTTTCAATCTCTCAACCAGCTTGTGTGTCCGATAGGGAGAAAGCAAGGCCGCCATGTCCTTGATGCAGATCGAATCGATCCCCATCTCCACCATCTCCATGGCCGTCTCCACATAATGCTCCAAAGTGTGGACGGGGCTGATCGTGTAGACGACCGCGCCCTGGGCATGCTTGCCGACTTCCTTGACGGCGTCGATGGCTGTCTTAACATTACGAGTATCGTTCAACGCGTCGAAGATGCGGAAGACATCGATGCCGTTCTCGGCGGCGGCGGCCACGAACCGCCTGACGATATCGTCGGGATAGTGCTTGTATCCAACGATGTTTTGCCCGCGCAAGAGCATGGAAAGCGGGGTTTTACGAGCGCGCGACTTAATGACCCGCAACCGCTCCCAGGGGTCTTCGTCAAGGAACCGAAGACACGAATCGAAGGTGGCCCCTCCCCAGACTTCCAGGGCCCAAAAACCGATATCGTCGAGCTTGCCGATGATCGGGATCATGTCTTCAAGCAACATCCGCGTGGCCCACAAAGACTGATGGGCGTCCCGCAGCGTCGTATCACATATCTTTATAGGTTTCTCTTTCATGGCACTGTCCAAATCAATGATGTTTAACGGTCACGTCAACAATGGACCCCAGGGGGTCCGAGAGCACATTATACTCGAGAACCGCGCATCACGGTAGCGGGGCGGCCCTCAGACCCTGGTGATATAAGTATCGGTGCGAGTGTCGATCTTCAGGTTGTCTCCGATATTGACAAATAGCGGGACCTGCACGACCGCACCGGTCTCCAGGATCGCAGGCTTGGTTCCGCCGGTAGCCGTATCGCCCTTGAGGCCGGGGTCGGTCTCGGTGACCTCGAGTTCGACGAAGAACGGCGCCTCGACGCCCAGCGGGATATCGTCATGGGTCAGAACATCTACGTCGGTATTGTCCTTGACGTACTTCATGACATCTCCGAGCTGTTCCGGCGTGAGCGTCAATTGATCGTAAGTGCTGTTATCCATGAAGTGGCAACCGGTATCGTCTTTATACAAGAACTGCATCTTCTTATGCTCCAAATGGGCCTGTTCGAACTTCTCACCCGCGCGAAAAGGCCTGTCAAGCACAGCGCCCGTCCTGACGTTCTTAAGCTTCGTGCGCACGAACGCGCCGCCCTTGCCTGGTTTTACGTGTTGGAAATCGACTATAAAGAAGAGTTGGCTATCTAGTTCTATGGCCATACCGTTCTTGAATTGATTCGTTGATACCTGCATCTAGTCCTCCATGCTCATATTTCAAGCAGTTCTTTTGTACTCTCGGTCAAAACCTGGATGCCATGTTCGCACATCACGACCATGTCCTCGATCCGAACTCCGCCGAAATCAGGGACATAGAGACCGGGCTCGACCGTAAAGACCATTCCGGCCTCTAGGAGAGTTTCCGACTTCGTCCCCAGGGTCGGCAATTCGTGAACCTCAAGGCCGACGCCATGGCCAAGATTATGGCCGAAATAAGCGCCTTTGCCAATAGACTCGAAGTAGCCGCGGGCGAGCGCATCGGCATCGCGCCCGGTCACACCAGGCGCCAGACCGGCCAGGGCCCGCGCCTGGCCCTGGGCGACCTCGTTATACAGTTCTTGCTGCTCGGGGCTGGCCTGCCCGAGGACCACGGTCCGAGTCATATCGGCGTGATAACCGCCGAAGACACCGCCGAAGTCGAGTTTGACGAAGTCACCGACCGCAAGGCGACGCTCACCGGCCCGCGCATGCGGATAAGCGGAATTAGGACCGCTCGCGACAATGGTCTCGAAGCTCGAGGCATCGGCGCCGGCCCGCCTCAGCCAATAGTCGATATCGGCGGCCACGTCTCTTTCGGTCCGCCCCGGCTTGAGGGTCTCAACCACCTTCAGAAAGACTTCGTCTCCCAATCGGGCCGCCTTCGCCAGCGCGTCTATCTCGACCGGGTCTTTGATCTGCCGCAACCCCTCCACTAGTCCGGGGGCGGCCGCTAACTCGACTTCCAATGACTTCTTGACCTGGTGGTACTGGGCCATAGTCATGTGGGTGGATTCGAAGCCACAGCGTTTGACGACCTTTTCTTTAAGGATCTTCTGGAGAGATTTCCAGGGTGACTCACGCCATTCGACCACCTCGACCGCCAGCCCGGCCGAGCGGGCCTGGGCCGTATAGCGGCTATCGACCAGGAGCCAAACCTGCGCGGTCGTCACAAATAGCGGGCCTGAAAATCCGGGATCAAACAGGGCCGGCGCGTCAAGCAAATAACGGATATTGGCCGGGGCGGTGACTATCAGAGATGGGATATCTTCTGTTAACAGCTCGCGTAGGGCCGCCAGCCTTAGGTCTCGGGCCACCGCCGGCTTACAGCCCTTCCTGACCGGACGACCGGTCAAGGTTTGCAGCGGCTTCGAGCGCCAAAACATAGCTTTGGGGCCCGAAGCCGCTTATCTGTCCGACAGCGATATCGGCCACCACCGAATGAGAGCGCCACTCTTCACGAGCGTGAATATTTGAGAGATGGACCTCGATGACCGGCGCGTCGAACGCTGCCAGAGCATCCCGGATCCCAATAGCGATATGACGGAACCCACCCGGATTGTTGATGACCGTATCTATCGGGCCCCCGGCGGGCTGAAAGCGCAGGCCTATCTCGCCCACGAGATTCGACTGAAAAGTCTCGAGCT
>JAUWIO010000077.1 GCA_030605305.1 Actinomycetes bacterium | reverse complement strand
TTTGTCCATTCTCAAGCTCGGTGCGGTAGCCGGGACGCTGTTGGCCGCCTTCGGGCCGGAGGCGCTCAAAGACCGCTTGGGAGATAGCGATGCCACGGCCGTGGTCACGATCCCCGGCTATTACGAGCGGATCGAGTCCGTCCGGGACGACCTGCCGGCGCTTAAAGATGTCATCCTGGTCGATACGCGGGGGACTGATTTTCGGCCAAAGGCCGGAGAGCATCTCTATTCGAAGATGATGGCCGAGGCGGACCACCATTTCACCCCCGCGGTGATGGCCGCCGAAGACTACGCATTCATGCTCTATACTTCCGGGACCACCGGCAAAGCGAAGGGCGTCGTCCATGCTCATGAGGCGATAATCCAGGAACATCTGAGCGCCAAGTGGATACTTGATTTAAAGGACGACGATATCTATTGGTGTACGGCCGACCCGGGCTGGGTCACAGGGATCGCCTACGGGATCTTGGGTACTTGGTCGAACGGGGCCACCTCGGTCATCTATGAAGGTCGCTTCAATCCACGGGAATGGTATCGGATCGTCGAAAAATATGACGTCAGCGTCTGGTATACGGCCCCGACCGCCATCCGCATGTTAATGAAGGCCGGCCCCAAGGCCGCGGCCGACTTCGACCTTTCCTGTCTGCGCCATCTCGCCAGCGTTGGTGAACCGCTCAATCCGGAAGCGATCCGCTGGGGTCTGGATGTCTTTGGGCTGCCTTTTCATGACACCTGGTGGCAGACGGAGACAGGCAGCATCCTGATCGCGAACTATCCGTCGATCCCGGTGAAACTGGGGTCCATGGGCCGCCCGTTCCCGGGCGTGAGGGCTTCGATCGTCGACGATGACGGCAATGAGTTGCCGCCCGGAACACCGGGGCACCTGGCGATCAAGCCGGGTTGGCCGGCGATGTTCCGGACAGTCTGGCACAACGAAGCCAAGTACGAAGAGTACTTCAATAACGGTTGGTATATCACAGGGGACCGGGCTTATATGGACAGCGAAGGGTACTTCTGGTTCATCGGCCGGGGTGACGATGTCATCAAGACCGCCGGCGAGCGGGTCGGGCCGTTCGAAGTCGAGAGTGCGCTGGTCGACCACGCGGCTGTCGCCGAAGCCGGGGTGATCGGAAAGCCCGATATGATGCGCGGAGAGATCATCAAGGCCTTTGTCGTCCTCGCCACAGACCAAGAATCCTCGCCTGAGCTTTCGGAGGAGATCCGGGTCTTCGTAAAGAAGCGCCTCGCCGGGCATGCTTATCCGCGCGAGATCGAATTCGTCGACGTACTCCCCAAGACACAAAGCGGAAAGATCATGCGCCGGGTATTGAAAGCCCGCGAGCTGGGTCTGCCCGTCGGCGACCTCTCTACCCTTGAGGCGACTTAGGGGATGACGGAGGAGACCGGGTTCGCCGGCGAAGCCCTAAAGACGCCGTGGTGGAAATGGGTGGCGATCGGGGTGGTGACCGCCGTGGTCATTCTCGCAGTGGCGCTGATCCTGGCGGTCCAGTCCTCGCCCGATCCGCTTGATCGAACCAATGAGTTTCGCAGCCCTACTACCGGGTTTCTCCTCGACTACCCGGACGGTTGGCATCAGCTGACCGGGAAAGAATTGGACCGCTTCGCCGGCTTCACCTTTGTCGCCCGCCACGAGAAGTTAGAGGCTATGCTCAGCGTGATGGTCGGGAAACATTCTTCCGGCGCCGGCGCGGGGCTCGAAGAGCTTGGGTCAAAGTTCGAAACGATAGTCGCACCAAACTTTGCCGATTTCAGTAAACACAGCGAGGATACTGTGAAGATACGGAGCGGGGAAGCCGCACTGAGATACGATTACAGCGCCGAGCTCAAGGGCGGCGAGGCCATCAGAGGGGAGACGCTCATCGTCCCCGAAGGTGAACGCATCTACTTTGTGTCGGCTTGGGCAAAAGAGGCTGACTATCGGCGATTAAAAAGCGACATCGACCAGGCCCTAGCTACCTTTCGTCTATATTAATTAAGTGTTGTGGCTATGCGGATAGGCGTTCCCAGGGAAATCAAGGAAGATGAGAGCCGGGTGGCATTGACGCCGGCGGGCGTTAATGAGCTGGTCGCATCCGGCCACGAGGTGCTCATCGAGTCGGGCGCCGGCGCCGGCGTTCGTATCGACGACGCCCGTTTTGTCGAGGCCGGCGCCAAGATCGTACCTAAGGCGGAAGATGCCTATGGGGCCGAATTGGTCGTCAAGGTAAAGGAGCCGGTAGCTTCCGAGTACGGACTGGTCCGGTCGGGCCAGATACTCTTTTGTTTTCTTCATCTGGCAGCCAACCGCCCGCTTACCCGAGCATTGGCGGACTCCGGTGTCGCGGCGATCGGCTATGAGACGGTCGAGACGGACGAGGGACGTTTGCCGCTCCTGGCCCCCATGAGCGAGGTAGCGGGCCGGATGGCGACGCAGGCTGGCACCAGGTTTCTCGAGGCCCCTCAGGGCGGTCGCGGCGTCCTTCTCGGCGGTGTCGCCGGTGTTCCTCCCGGCAAGGTCACCGTGGTCGGAGGAGGGATCGTCGGCGCCAATGCGGCGCTGATAGCTCTGGGAATGGGCGCGAGCGTCACCATCATCGATGTCGATGTCGATCGTCTGCGGTATCTTGAAGAGATATTGGTCGGTCGAGTCTATACCCGCATGGGCAATAAGCTCAATATCTCGGAGGCCGCCGCCGATTCGGATCTGGTCATCGGGGCGGTGCTCACTCCGGGAGCGAAGGCCCCGAGGCTCATATCAAGGGACGTCGTCAAACAGATGCGTCCCGGTACGGTCATCGTCGATGTAGCTATCGATCAGGGCGGTTGCGTGGAGACGATCGAGCCGACTACGCACAGCGATCCAGTGCGCATCGTCCATGATGTCCTCCATTATGGGGTGACAAACATCCCCAGCGCGGTCTCGAATACGGCCACTTACGCTTTGACCAATAGTACGTTGCCGTGGATCATGGAGATCGCCGAACATGGCTGGCGTGAAGCCTGCCGCCTCCACCCCGAGCTGCGTCGCGGTCTCAATATCGTCGACGGGGACATACATCACGCCGCGGTCAAGGCGGCCTTCGGGTGAGGATTATTACCTAAAGGACCGCCTCTCCTTGGTCGAATAAAAAACTATGTATTGTAGCGATTGCGGTACGGTCAATCCGGAGGACGCCCGACAATGCACGAAGTGCGGGCGGGAGTTAGGCCGGTCGAAGCCGACCGAAAAAAGTGAGGTCGACATAGCGTTGGCGTCCCGGTCCACCACCGGCTCCCATGCCGGACCGAGCGGGCGGCTGACCGGTCGGTTTCTGGTCATGATTCTTCTGGGGACGGCCTTATTGCTGGGGTCGATGATAGCAATGAATATGCGGGTTGCCGACATATTGCCTGACTACGCCGCCCGGGACGCAGCGAAACCGCCATACGATCCGAACGCCGGCGCCGCCCAGAACGCGGATTTCGATTCAGGACTGGGTCTCGCTCCGCAGGCGCGACCGGAGGTCATCGCCAAGGATGCTGCCAAGAAAGCGAACGCCAATAAGGCCCGCGCGGCCCTGGCGCAACGCTTCGCCGAGTACGGGGTCTTTCCTGATACGCTCGATGAGCTGGGGGCGCGGTCTCTGGGGTTTGTTCCCGACCCAGGCGTGTATGTCTACCAAGTGCTTGCAGACGGGTCAGATTTCCGGCTTGAGGTCCTGTTGGCCAGCGATGTCGTCAGCGGCACCAACGTCATTAAGGACGGCGCTGTCACCAAGCTAGTCATCACCGGCGCCGGTCTCTATTAGACCCTGGGCTTTGTTGCCCATCGCCTGTACTTACACTATGATGTGACAATGTCAGGCCATCCCCTCGAGAACAAGGAAAGTTAGCCGTGTCCGATAAGATCATCACCGTAGCGGTCGACGCCATGGGTGGAGATGACGCTCCGGACGAGAATATTGCCGGCGCCCTGTTGGCCGCTGAGGACCAAACCCTGCGCATCGTACTCGTCGGCGACACCGATATCATCCGCTCGAAACTTGCGACCCATCCTGAGAATATACTCATCAAACAGGCCGGGGAAGTCGTCGGCATGCATGAGTCGCCGGTCCAAGCCGTCAAGAGAAAAACCGATTCATCACTTGTAGTCGGGGCCAATCTAGTCAAGTCCGGACAAGCCGATGCCTTATTGTCTGCAGGGAATACCGGTGCTTGCGCCGCCGCCGGGCTATTGGTCGTAGGCCGCCTGGGCGCGGTGAGCCGGCCGGCCATCGGCACTTTGTTTCCGACCCGTCGGGGCTTCTCGCTTTTGTTGGACGCCGGCGCTAATGCCGATTGCAAGCCTGAGAATCTGCTGGAGTTTGCCCGCATGGGCAGCCTCTACATGCAGCGCATGCTCGAGATCCCGGAGCCGACTATCGGGCTATTGAATATCGGTGAAGAAAGCAGTAAGGGTAACTTTTTGTCACAGCGGGCGCACGATCTTTTGCAGCAGACCGAAGATGGCTTCACCGGCAATGTCGAGGGTCGGGATCTGCCGGAAGGACGGACCGATATCGTCGTCTGTGATTGGTTCACCGGCAACATCGCTTTGAAGTTGATGGAAGGAATAGCGCACTCGATCTTCGAAGAGATGAAGGAGATGGTCGATTCCTCGCTCTCCGCCAAGGTCGGGGCGGCGCTGCTGTTTTCCCGGTTCAAGGAATTGAAGGCGAAGTTGAACCCTGAGAGCTATGGTGGCTCTCCGCTGCTCGGGGTCAAGGGAGTCGTCATGATCGCCCATGGCCGGGCGTCCGCGATCGCCATCGCCAACGGTATACGTTGTGCCGCCGATGCTGTCAGGCGCGGCCTGGTCGAGCAAATAGAAGCCGATCTGGCTGGGTGACTCAGCTGATGAAGAGTGACATCCTGGGTATCGGCACGAGTGTCCCGGAGCGGGTATTGACCAACTTCGACCTCGAAAAAATGATCGATACGAACGACGAATGGATAAGGACCCGGACCGGTATCCGCGAGCGGCGGATCATCGACGATGACGAAAATGCCTCGGATCTGGCCGCCAGGGCCGCCAGGGCCGCGGTGGCCGATGCCGGACTGTCCATGGAAGAGCTAGACCTTGTTCTAGTCGCCACAGGCAGTCCCGAGATGGTCTGGCCGGCGACCGCCTGCCTCGTGCAGGAGAAGCTGGGCATCAAGGGGTGTCCCGCCTTCGATATTCAGGCGGCTTGCGCCGGTTTTGTTTACGGGCTGGCCGTTGCCGATTCGTTCGTGGCGTCCGGTCTTTACCGTCGCATTTTGTTTATCGGGACCGAGGCGATGACCCGTTTCCTTGACTGGACCGACCGGGGGACATGCATTCTATTCGGCGATGGGGCCGGAGCGGTCGTATTGGGCCCGGCCGAAGAAAGTTACGGGCTACTC
>JAUWIO010000033.1 GCA_030605305.1 Actinomycetes bacterium | reverse complement strand
TCTCCATCGAGTCCTTCATTCCCTGGGTGATGATGCCGAGCGAGACGATGGTGGCGATACCGATGCTGATGCCCAATACGGTCAGAATCGTTCTTGATTTACGCCTCCAGATGTTCTTGAGCATGGTGTTAATGAATGCCATTGTTCTTTTCTCCTCTCTCCGCTCTCCTCGTGTCTTCCTGGACCAACGCGTCCAAAAAGTCGCTGTAATCGATATTGATCGCGCCCACGGGCGCGCCCAAGACTCTAGTGACGGCTTCGAGGTAGGCGTCGATCCGCCTCTTAATCGTGGTCACGACGCTGGGATTTTGCCGGATATCCAGTAGCGCCCGCGCGTTCATTTCACGGTAGATATTACTGAGATGTAGGATCATTTCAGCCGTGTCTTTTGGGTGGGCGACGTCAAACGACCCTTCGGCTTCGCCTTGTTCGATGATGGCCGCCAGAAGAGGAGAGATCAGCTCAATCGTTCGCTGGTTCATCTTCTGAAGCAGTGTGGCGTTCTCGGCCCGATACAGCACCTTGACGACCTCGATCACCAGATCGATGTTGGCAGCTTTCCACCCGGCCGAAAGACCCATAAAGCGGTTCAGGCGCTCAACAGCCGACAGTTCCGTCTTCTCGAGGATCGGCTTGATCTGCTCGACGAAGGCGATTGTTTTCACTTCAACGCAAGCATTGAGGAGGTCTTCCTTGGACACAAAATAGTCCGACTCAAAACCAGAAAGGCAAGGGCAGATTAACCTTATGGTTCCCAAACGACCGAAAAAGGTAATTGTCCGTACCTCAGGCGTCATCGGATACTCTATCGCACAGGGCAAACAAGCGATTGCATGGAGACAGGGGACACACAATGGGGGCAATGCTTGACAGAGATACGGACGTTCTCCTGATCTCAGATAATCCAGGAGACGTAAGGTCGATCACGGAAGCCCTCAGCGGTGTCGAAAACCCGAGGTTTCAATTGCGCCACATAGACCGTCTCGATCAGGGGCTCGGTGGACACGATACCCGGCCTGCCGACGTCATTTTATTGGATATGTTTCTCGCTGACAGCACCGGACTTGAGGCAGTCGAGAAGACGATCCTCCGTGCGTCGGAGACGCCTGTACTTGTCTTGACCAGCCTAGAGAATAAGACTCTGGCGATCGAGGCGGTCGCGAAGGGTGCCCAAGACTACCTCGTAAAAGGCAGTTTCGATCCGTTGACGCTCTCCCGGTCTATCGGTCATGCGATAAAGCGCCATCAAATGCGCGGCCAGATACGTTCGCTCTCTCTAGTCGATCTCCTCACAGGACTCTATAATCGCCGGGGTTTTGAAGTCCTAGGCGAACGGGAGTTAAGGTTGGCGCGCCGCCAAGATGATGAATTGCTGCTCATTTTTTTTGTGCTCGACGGGTTTCAGCAGACAAATAAGCGATACGGGCATCGCGTCGGCGATCAAGTCCTAAAGGAGTTCGGGTCGGCCCTGGCCGATGCTTTCCCGAGCTCGGACCTGATAGCGAGAGTCGGCGGCGACGAGTTCATTGTCATGACTAGGGACGGAGGGTCATTCGATACTGATGAACATCTGGGCCGCTTGGAGGCTGCGTTGGCTAAGCGGAATGACCAAAACGACGAAGCCTTGCGGCTGGAAGAGAGCCGTCGCGTGACTCGATACGAGGTGGACGTGTTTGGGGGCATTGAAGATTTGATGGCCGAAGTCGATTTGGCGATGTCCCGGCAAAAGATACAAAAGTAAGCGTCTAGTTGGCGCCCCCGACGCCTACCAGTGTTCGTATCTGACGAACTCTTCGACAGCGAGCCGGTTCTTCGGGCGGGGCGAGTCGGTCGCATATCCTACCAGCAGCAATTCGACGATGTGGACGCGCTCCGGTATCCCCAAGATATCTCTGATCTTGTCCGGATCGAATTTGCCGATCCAGCAGGTACCAAGATCCAGAGCGACCGCGGCCAATGTAATATGGTCGATCGCGATCGCTACGTCGATAGGGTAGGAGGGAAGACCGCAGCGCATCACATATCCGTCTGAGTCAGCGCAACAGACGAGTATGGTGGGAGCATTTCCGACGAAGCGTTGAAATGCGGCCTCGGCCAGCCTTGCGCGGGTCTCCTCGTCTTGGACGACTACGAACCGCCATTCTTGAAGGTTCTTGGCTGAAGGCGCTAGTCGCGCGGCCTCAAGTAGGCGCCCAAGCTTCTCCGGTTCGACCTGGCGGTCTTCGAAGCGCCGGGCGCTGTATCTTTTCTCTATCGCCTCAAAAATATCCATGTGGACCCCTAATTGGACGGCTGCCAAAGAAAGGCGCCGGTCCGATCGATATAACCCATCTTTTGATCTACAAGCACTCCCGCCAGCCCATCAGAGAATGGCCAGGCACGGTCGAAATCTGCCCCGATGACCAGCGCTCCACCCTTGTCAATGAAGCCATAGCGCCCTTCGCTCGTCGCCACGACCGCCAGACCTTCAGAGAAGCCTTGGGCTGAGGTAAAGTCTGAGTTCAGGGCTGGGCTCCCCATGTGGTCGATGAAGATTGTCTCTCCCCTGATTTTGACTGCGGCCAACCCTTCCGAAAAGTCCTCGGCAGAGTCAAATATCGGAGTGATGACCGTGACGTCGGTGCGGTCGATGAAACCGAACTTCTCGCTATCTATCTTCACTCTTGCCAACTCTTCCGAGAAGGGGCCGGCAAAGTCGAAACGGGGCCGGATGACAAATCGCCCATTCCGGTTAATAAAGCCATACTTATCATCTCGCTTCGCCGGGGCCAGGCCATCGGAGAAACGTCCGGCGTCCGCGAAGGTCGGTTCAATGACCATGGTGCCGTCATCCGCGATGTAACCGAAACTATCGCCGGTCTCTACGGCCACCAGGCCGTTTGAGAACTTGCCGGCCCGATCAAAACGCGCCTCGATCGCAAGTTCTCCTGAGTGGTCGATGAAACCGTACTTTCCGTCGATCTGGACAGCCGCCAGCCCTTCGCTGAAGTCGAGCGCATCGTCATATTTCGGATCGATCACCAGGTGACCTGATTCGTCGATATATCCGAACTTCCCGTCGACGGATACCAGAAACCTGGCCAGGCTGACGGTTGTCTCAGTCCCAGCCTGAATTGAAGCAGGGAGCGCGCTCGCTTGCGCTGATGTAGTCGTATTGCCGGTCTCAGTCGTGCCCGATCCGGCCACGGCCTTAGTCTCGTCCTGCTGTCTCGGCTCTTTGGGCGCGGCTTGTCCGTTAGTCAGTAACAGAAAGACCGTCATGAGGCCGAAGATCGTCACAGCGCCGACTAACGCCCAGGTCGGGGCGGTCGACGGTCTGGCTGAGCCGGTTTGCGGAGCAGGTGCCACCGATGGGCTCAGCGCGACCCCGCACTTGGAGCAGTAATTATCGTCTTGAACTGGTTCTTTACCACAGTTTGGGCAATGCAAACGGTTTCTCCCCTCCGGCATCCCCTAGCATTGACTGATTATGAGCATACCAGTGCGTATCGGCAACTCCCGCGTTCGCCATAAGTTCTTCCGGCGCCCATGTTTTGCCTGATTTCTGTGTTATCATCACTGCTCGACGGCACTCTTGAAGGGAGTCATTTTGAGAAAATTACTACCTGTAATACTGATGGCGCTGGTCTTGGTATCAGCGGCGGCTTGTGACAAGAATAAGGACACAACCGACACGTCATCGTCATCCGGCACGACCCAGCAACAAGCACCGCCTCCGGCTGCTCCTCCAGCTATCGACCCAGCCGACCTCGGCGATCCCACGATCGTTGCCGAGGGCTCGACTCCCGAAGACCACGTGAAGCAGTATTTTGAGGCATATAAGGCTGGCAGCTTCGAGGACGCGTATGAGCTACAACCGGCTGAGAACAAGGTAAAGCAGCCCAAAGAAGAGTTCGTGCCTTTGCGCCAAAGCATGCCTATCGCCGAATACACGATTCACCCGACCCGGGAAGAGGGCGCGTCCAAGATGATCGACGTCTCGTATGACCTCGGTGAAATGGGTTCCTGGATCAGCTCCTGGACTTTTGAGAAGCAGGGCGATGATTGGGTCGCCGTTCGTTACCTCGCTTCGATGGGCACGATCGAGTAGCTTTCAATACTCTCTAGAGCTATAGCACCAACGAATATCTCAACGACGGCTTGCACGACAGGAAGCCGTCGTTGTTACTTTTAAAAGCCCCTCTTTACTAGCAAAATGATTTGTGTCAGAACGAGAGCATGCCGGGTACGGAACGGATAGGGCTAGGGGACACTGAGCATGCGCATTGACGAGATAGAAGAGAACTCCGGATTGACCGGCGATGTCGATGGCCGGCCGGTGGCCGTGTTTCGCGGGGCCGATGCCACCTATGTTTTTGAGAATACTTGTCCTCACCTGCATTGCCCCTTGAGTTGGAACGCAGACGAGAATGCCTGGGATTGTCCGTGTCATGGCTCCCAGTTCACGCCCGAAGGTAAGGTAGTGAGGGGACCGGCCAGGCAGGACTTGAGACGCCTGGAGGCGTCGATCGACAATGGCGCGATATCGCTAAGATGAACCAGGAGAGAATAGACTACCTGCTGGTTGGCGGCGGGTTGGCATCGGCGAAATGTGAGGCTGCGCTGCGTCAGCAGGGCGCGGTCGGGCGCGTGGCGATAGTCGGCGCCGAGTCGTACGCTCCCTACAACCGTCCGCCGCTTTCCAAAGGCTTGCTGCTCGGATACGACCAGCCGGAGCGCATCTTTGTGTTTCCATCAGAGTTCTACGAAGAGAACGAAATCGAGTTGTTCGAGGGGGCAGTGGCATCGAGTCTTGATCTCGACAACAGGGAAGTCAAACTAGCGGACGGACGTAGTCTTGAATATAAGAAATTGCTCATCGCGACCGGTACGACGCCCCGGCGTTTGGCGGTTCCGGGGGCCGACTTACAAAACATCTTCTACCTTCGAAACCTCGATGATTCTCTCGCGATCGCCGATGCCATGCGACCCGGCTCCAGGGCGATCATAGTCGGCGCCGGCTTCATCGGGATGGAGTTGGCAGCCGCTTTTGCAGAGAAAGGTGTCGAAACGACCATGCTCGTCCGCGATTCCGGCCTCTTCACGAAACTCGGATCTGAAGAGCTTAGTCGTTTTTTCAGCGACTACTATCAGCAGCACGGCATACAGATCATCTACGAAGACGAGGTCAAGGAATTCGACGGCAACGACGTTCTTGGCACTGTTGTCACGCAAGACGGTCGCGAATTACCGGCCGACATGGCGGCCGTCGGTATCGGCGTGGTCGCGAATACTGACTGGCTTGAGGGGAGCGGTCTGGAGATCGACCGCGGTGTAGTCGTCGATGAATCGCTTAGGGCTTCGGCCCCGGATGTTTTTGCCGCGGGTGACATCGCCGTCTATTACGACCCGATATTCCAAAAGAGGCGGCGGGTCGAGCACTGGGACAACGCGGTCAAGCAGGGTGAGTTAGCGGCCGCGAACATGCTGGGCGAGAGCCGCTCCGTCGACTACGTCGCGTACTTTTATTCTGATCTTTTCGATCTGTCTTGGGAGTGGCTAGGGGACAACTCGGGCGTCGATGATACGGTGGTCAGGTTGAACAACAAAGGCGAGCCCGAACTGGTCTACTACCTGAAGGACGGACAGCTTCGGGCCGCGTTCTTGCTTCTCCAGGGCCCGGATGAGAGACAGTGGGTGGAGCGGGCGATCCGTTCAGGTGTAGATTTGACGGCAGACCTGGGACGGCTATCCGACCCAACTGTTTCGTTGAAGGATATTCTGCTGGAGGAGTCGCTATAGCCGCCAATCTCAAACATGAGCCGATATACGACGTCTGGTTGGAGGCGGCCCGCGAGATCGCCGCCGATGCCGGGGCACTTATCAAGAAACTCCAGGCAGCGGGACCGGAAATCCGACACAAGGGGACGATAGACATCGTTACCAGCGCCGATCTTAAGGCCGAAGAGTACATCAGGGAAGAGTTGACGAGGCGGTTTCCGGACCATGCGATCCTGGCGGAAGAGGGCGGCGGACGGAGTGATGCCGAGATACTGTGGGTCGTTGATCCTATCGACGGTACGACAAACTTCGCACACGGCTTTCCGATATTTGCTGTCTCGATCGCGGTCATGGTCCGGCGCCGCAGTGTGGCCGGAGTCGTCTACGAGCCGAATCTTAACGAGATGTTCACGGCGACGTTAGGAGGCGGGGCCCATATGAACGATGAGCCGATATCTGTTTCGGACGTGAGCGACTTTAATGTTGCGTTGTTGGCGACCGGATTCCCTTACACCTTAAGAGAACAGCACGAGACTATCCTGGCTGATTTCAAGCGGGTCATCCTGGCATGCCAAGGGGTCAGACGGGCCGGAGCGGCCACTATCGACCTCTGCTTTCTCGCTTGCGGTCGGGTCGATGGGTTCTGGGAGCGCGGACTCAAGCCATGGGACACGGCCGCTGCCGCGCTGGTCGCCTCTGAAGCCGGAGCTGTTTTAACAAAATACGACGGCTCCGATTTCGATCACTTTATCCCGGAGCTTGTCGCTTCCAACGGCGCCTTGCAGGAACGCCTTCTCGAATTGCTCAAACCCCGAACTTGAACGAAATGGGCCGCACGGCCAACTATACCGGCATCGTGCCGGACGGCCCGCACGGCACGGATTTTGCCCCCAATGTCCGTTCAAAGTATTGGACGGATGTGGCCATAGGGGCGCTGCCAAGCTGGTCGCGGAATGCGACGATTGGCCGCACGGCCGCGGAGTCGAACCTAAACCTTTGCTTTAAGTGTCATTACGCGGACGCATTGCTCAGCAACGACCCCCTTGTCTACTCGACGAACTTCTCCGATCCGGGTAAGGGTAATCTCCATTACCGGCACCTTATTGATATCGGTGCGGGGATACTCCGGATTACGAATGAAGTCGCGGTCTGCCGCCGCTGCCATAACGATATCCACAGCAATCAGCAGGCGCAGAATACACAGTATACCCTCGTCGAAGATGCGATAGGCGACCCGAATGGAACCCAGACGATGCTCGGTTTGAAGACGCGTTTACTTAATTTCGCGCCGGTCGAG
>JAUWIO010000284.1 GCA_030605305.1 Actinomycetes bacterium | reverse complement strand
GGTATTTGGGAGGCTTTCTTTGCCGAGGCGCTCGGGGCCGGCCTCTTAGTATTTATGGTCTTCGCGGTGACCCGCGCACCGATATCTGATTCGATCAAACCCGTATTGATAGGCGTCACCGTCGCTGTCATCATCAGCGTCCTCGGCCCGATAACTCAAGCAGGTTTCAATCCCGCCCGTGACTTCGGCCCGCGGCTCGTCAGCCTCGCTACCGGCTGGGGCACCATCGCGATACCCGGACCGCGAAGCGGCTTTTGGATCTATATCCTCGGTCCGCTTGTGGGCGGCCTCGCCGGCGGCGGACTCCACGCCCGCTTCCTCGATAAAAGGGCATGATTCCTGGAATTCTAGAGCTCCGAGCTTTGAGCCACGCAATCTTCGCTATCGCCGATGATATGATCGAGCTCATGCTGTAGCCCTTCTTTGTCGCGAAAGCCGACGATCTCACCGACGACCCGGCCGCCGCAGAAGACCTTCATCGTCGGAGTGCCCATGATGCCAAGGCCGCCCGCCAGGTCGGTATTGCCTTCTTCCGCCCTGATATTCAAAGACAGTAGTTCCGCCTGGTTGTAGTCGCCGGAGACCTCGTCTAATACTGGGGCCAGCCGTTCGCACCAGACGCATCCGGGCTGCCAAAAATCGACCACGACCGGACCGTCAGCCTTCTTAACATCCGCTTCCCACGTACTTGCATTCACTTCTTTTGCCACGAGAATTCACCTCTCAAATATCGCTGATTTTCTATTTTCCACACTTCTTCGCTTTCTAACCCTCCAAGCAACTCGGGTCTAGAGTCGTTATAATGTGCTCATGATATTCTTTCCATTCATCGGCAAACTCATAGCTCTCATAGTGGCCGCGCTCGGCGGTCTGGCCCAATGGGCGATCTTCTTTAATGACACGGGCACTGATGCCGCCTTCGCAACGCAACTGATAGTCTCGGTACCGCTGGCACTCGTCGGCGGGGTTATCTTCGGCTATAACTTCCGCCGACTCTGGCCGCTGGCCGTCGTCAACCTCTGGGCGCCGCTCGTTGTCGTCGTGCTCCGCGCCACGGAGATGAGCATCGAGACCGAACACCTGCAGGAAGCGGCGGTCCTAGCCGTTCCCATAGTCACCGCGCTCTTCGCCGGTTGGCTCGGCGCAAAACTCAAGGCCCTCAAGAACTTGGCGGTGCTGCTGGTCTTGGTGGCCGTCGGGGCGGGAATACTAGTGATGACCTATACCAATCTTGACCTGACCGCATTCTTTTAAACAAAGGGAGTATCTATGCTACAAGTAGGAGATCCGGCGCCGGACTTTACGCTTGCCGATCAAAATACGGCCAACCACAAACTCTCGGGCTACCGCGGAAAGTGGATACTTTTGTACTTCTATCCTAGAGACAATACACCCGGTTGCACCAAAGAGGCCTGCGCCATCCGCGATGTCTGGGCGGACTATAACGACAATGATATCGTCGTTTTAGGGGTCAGCACTGACTCGGTCGCGAGCCACAAGAAATTCGAAGACAAGCACTCGCTCCCGTTCACGCTGTTGGCGGATGAAAACAAAGAAGTGGTTAAGGCCTACGGGGTCTGGCAACCCAAGAAACTGGCGGGCCGCGAGTTCCTCGGAACGAAGCGGATATCTTTCCTTATCGACCCCGACGGCAAGATCGCCAAGGTCTACGAGAAGGTCAAACCGGCGACGCATGCCGAAGATGTATTGGC
>JAUWIO010000051.1 GCA_030605305.1 Actinomycetes bacterium | reverse complement strand
CTGGACTTATATGCCTGCCTGCGACCCTGTCGTTCCTACGAAGGAGTCAGGTCTCGGTACGAGGATATCGACCTCGTAGTCGTGCGGGAGAACACTGAGGACCTCTATGCCGGCATCGAGAGCATGATCGACGAAGATACAGGCGAGAGCATCAAGCGCATCACCCGGGCTGCTTCACGCCGGATAGCCAGGTTCGCGCTAGATTACGCTCAGGAAGAAGGGCGTTCAAAAGTAACGGCTGTTCACAAGGCCAACATCATGAAATGTTCCGACGGGTTGTTTCTGGAAGCTTGCGGGCAGGAAGCGGCGCTTTCCCCGGATATCGAGTTTGAAGACCGGATCGTCGACAATATGTGCATGCAGCTGGTCCAGTACCCCGAACGGTACGATATCATGGTCCTGCCTAACCTCTACGGGGACAACGTCTCCGATCTATGCGCCGGCTTGATCGGCGGCCTCGGGGTCGCGCCGGGGGCGAACATCGGCGACGATGTGGCCGTCTTCGAACCCACGCATGGTAGCGCGCCGGGCTACGCTGGAAAGAACAAAGTAAACCCGACCGCCCTCATTCTTTCGGCCGTCTTAATGCTGAAGCATATCGGTGAGAGGGAAGCGGCCGAGCGGGTCGACGCGGCAGTAGCGGCCGTCATCGCAGAGGGTAAAAACACGCCCTATGATCTGGGCGGAACGGTCGGTACCCGCGAGATGGGCAAAGCTATAGCCGCCCGCCTGTAGACCGCCGGGCATAATAAAGAGCCACCCTCCCCATATGCGCCACACGTGTTTGGGCATAAACAACCGAGTGAAGGCGAAAGGGGGCGGCTATATGGATAATGACAGCTCTGGGGACGAAACTCTTATCGATCCATGGATGGACAAGGGAGTGGTTGGACCGCCGATAGATAGTGCGTGGCACCGCAATCAGCCGCTCTTCAGCTTACTATCCTTGACCAGCGCAGTCAGCGCCTCGCTCGACCTGAAAAGCGTGATCGAGGCGGCGCTCGACAGCACGGTCAAGCTCTTCAACGCCAGTGCCGGCGACTTGTCGCTGCCGGGACACCCCGATGAGACGCGCTCTATCTGGCTGCGCCGGGCGAACGAATTCGCCGACCATGTGGGGCGCGATGCCCCACGCTTGGACCGGAATGTCTCTGCCGGCGTTGTGAGGACCGGAAAGCCGGTGATCGTGGAGGTCAACAAGCTGGTGGGTCCGGCCTCAGGACGCTCTTTCGGTATAGTGAGGTTCGGCGTCATCCCACTTTCGGCCCGGGGCCGGATACTTGGATCCATGACGCTAGGGTGCGGGGATGATAGCTCGATCACCGAGGTAGACCCCCAGCTGCTCGAGACGATCGGTTCGATCACCGGGGCCGCTATCGACAATAGCCGCCTCTACCTGAGATTAAAGCATTTATCTGACACGGACGCGGTCACCGGATCGTATAATCGCCGGTTCATGGCCGCGAGGCTCGATCGGGAGATCAAACGTTCGTCGAGATACGGGCATCCGCTTGGCCTTCTGATGTTGGATCTCGACAGCTTTAAGGGCATCAACGACACTTACGGGCATCTTTTTGGAGACCAGGTCCTCAAGAAGACGGCCATGGCTCTGACCGCTGCCTGTCGGGAGACCGATCTAGTCGGGCGCTTTGGCGGGGATGAGTTTATTGTCTTGCTGCCTGAGACTATGGAAGATGAGGCAGTCGTAGTCGCGGGCCGGGTCGCGGAGCGTGTCGATTGTCTTCGGTTACAGGCGCCTGGATCGGACGGGCGGGAGGTCAAAGTCTCGGCTTCACTGGGCCGCTCCACATTTCCCGGTGACGGCCGGACAGCCAATGAGCTGATATCGATGGCCGATAAGGCCCTATATCGCCAGAAGCGCCAGGCCCACCAGCGCTGGATCGACCGACCGGCAGTGTAGATCTGGCGCCAGGGCTTGTATCTGGAAAATTACTTATATATAATGCCTATGCTTCTAAAATGAATGAGTGACCCGTTAGCAGCGGGTCTAGCAAGGAGAAAAAATGGCTGTACCGAAGAGAAAAACCTCAAAATGCCGGACGCGAAGTCGCAAGGCTAATTGGAAGGCGACAACGGCGCCGACTTTTAACGAGTGCCCCCAATGCCACGAGCCCAAGCGGCCCCATCATGTCTGCGCGACCTGTGGGACGTACGCCGGGCGCGAAGTGGTCGTGACTGACTAGTCTTCCCGCTCGAGCTTCCCTCGCGGACCCGCTTGTCATACCCGATATCGGGAATAATGCCTAAGCGGGAGGTACCGGCATATGAGTGAGGCAGCCAGTGAGAAGAAAACCGAAGAGACAGACCTACACTTTCTTTTTCAACCGCGCTCCGTAGCCGTAGTGGGCGCCGCTCGCGAACCTGAGAAGGTGGGGCGGGTGGTATTCGACAATCTCATCCGGACGTTCTCGGGCCCCGTCTACCCAATAAACCCTAAGGCAACTGAAATAGCCGGGCGGCGCGCCTATGGTTCGATAACGGAGATCGGCGCTCCGGTAGACCTCTTGGTCATCGCCATCCCCGCTCCGTACATCAAGGCAGTTCTTGAAGAGGGGGCGCGAGCCGGCGCTCGAGCCGCGATAGTCATCTCGGCGGGGTTTAAAGAAACGGGGATCGAGGGGGCCAGGCTCGAAACCGAGTTGGCCGCCCCCGCCCGAGCTTTAGGGATCAGGCTGGTCGGTCCCAATTGCCTTGGCGTCATGGATACAGCCTCCGGCCTCAACGCGTCATTCGCGGGCGCGCTTCCACGGTCGGGCGGAGTGGCGTTCATGTCTCAGTCCGGAGCGCTTTGTACGGCCATCTTGGACTGGGCCCATGGCGAGGACGTCGGCTTCTCGAAGTTCATCAGCCTCGGAAATAAGGCGGACATCAGCGAGATAGACCTGCTGCCCTGGCTGGCGGCCGATCCGCAGACCAATATCATATCCATGTATATCGAAGGGATCAGCGACGGTCGGGCTTTCATGACAGCTGCCTCGGCGGCGGCCCGGGAAAAACCGGTCGTGGCCCTGAAGTCGGGAACGACCAATGCCGGCGCTAAGGCGGTATCCTCACATACCGGGACGCTGGCCGGCTCGGAGAGCGTTTATGAGGCGGCGTTTCGTCAGAGCGGCGTGATCAGGGCGGCCACGGTCCAGGACTTATTCGACTACGCACTGGGCTTCAGCTCCCAGCCCGGACCTCACGGCCGCCGCCTCGCCATCATTACGAATGCCGGCGGCCCGGGGATCATGGCCGCCGACGAGAGCGAGCGCCGCGGTCTGTGGTTGGCCGATTTTAACCCGCACACCGTCGAGAACCTCCGCCGGGCACTGCCGGCTGAAGCGAGTGTGTATAATCCGGTTGATGTGCTTGGAGATGCTTTAGCCGACCGCTATGGGGCGGCCATCAAAAGTGTGCTGGCCGATCCCAATGTCGACTCGGCTGTTGTTATCCTGACGCCGCAAGCGATGACCGAGATAGGAGCGACAGCGGCGGCAATGACGAAGGCCGCAGCCGGTGTTGGTACAAAACCGGTCTTCGCCGCGTTCATGGGGAAGTCCTTGGTCGACGAAGGCACGGCTGTTTTGCGCGCCGGGTCTATTCCAAACTTCTACTTCCCCGAGCGGGCAGTGGCCATGGTCGATGCGATGGTCCGTTACTCCGAGGCCGGTTCGCTACCGGAGGAGACTCCGACCAAGCTGCCCGTCGATAGAGAGGCGGCCAGACGCATTCTCAATCGGGCAGAGGAAGAGGGGAAGCGCTATTTGGTCGATGTCGAAGCCCTCGATGTGGTCAAGGCTTACGGCATCCGCACGCCGCGAAGCGCCGTCGCTTCGAACCAGCGGGAGGCGTTGGCGATCGCGGCCGAGATCGGTTATCCGGTCGTTTTGAAGGTCAGCTCTCCCGATGTTCTACATAAGACGGATGTCGGGGCCGTCAAAGTAGGCGTCGAGAACGATTTTGAATTGCGACGAGACTATCGCGACCTGCTCAGTAATGTCGAGAAGTATATACCGGAAGCAGAGATAGCGGGCGTGGTCGTGCAGGAGATGGTGCGGGGCGGAAAAGAAACGATAGTCGGCATGAATCGCGATACCCAGTTCGGTCCGCTTATGATGTTCGGGATGGGCGGGATCTATGTCGAGGTTCTGAAAGACGTGTCTTTTCGCTTGGCCCCGGTTACCACTGAGGACGCCGCCCAGATGGTGCGGGAGATACGTTCGCGGGCGCTGCTCGAAGGTGTTCGCGGCGAAGAACGGTCCGATACGGACGCTATAATCGACACGATAATGCGCCTTTCTCAGCTGGTGATGGACGAGCCGTCCATTGCCGAGCTTGACATAAATCCCTTGCTGGCAATGGCTTCCGGATCGGGCGCTGTCGCTGCCGACGTCAGAATATTATTGGAGGCAAAATCGTGAAGAATCTGATGTTTTTGTCCACAGAGCCATACTCGGGCAAGACCGGGCTGGTCCTCAACCTGATCAAGGAGCTGAGACAAAGAGGCCGGGAGGCGGTTTACTTTAAACCGGTCGGCAACCTGCCGGCATCCCTCAACACGACGATCTGCGATAAAGCCGCCCTATACGCCAAGGAGGCTCTGGACCTGGAGGCATCGGTAGGCGATTTGTGCCCGTTGGTCCTGACGTCCTCGGAGACCATAGACCGCCTGCGCGGCGAAGACAGGGACGCGCCGGCGCGCATCAAGGACGCCTTCGTAAAAGTAAGCGCGTCAGGCGCCCCGGTAGTCATAGAAGGCTCCGGCCACATTAATGACGGACGCCTGCACCGGGCTTCAGCTCCGGAACTTATCGGCGAGTTAGAGGCCGGCGCGGTGCTGGTCGTGAAACTAGACAATAACTTTGAACTAGTAGACGATATCCTGGTTGCCCGCGACAGTTTTGGAGACCGCCTGGCCGGAGTGATCTTTAACTGGGTCCGTCCGGCACAGATGCAGGTCCTGGAAGAGGCTGTTGTGCCGTTTCTGGACAGGGAGGGCATTCCCTCGTTTGGGATCATGCCCCGGGACGCCAGCCTTTTGGCGGTCAGCGTCGATACTCTGGCGCGGTCTCTTGGCGGCAGATACCTCTGCGGTAAAGAGCATGGGGACAACAAAGTCGAGACCTTCATGGTCGGCGCGATGGGGCAGGAGCAAGCGCTACGGTTCTTTCGACATAAGGCGCGCAAGGCAGTGATCACCGGCGGAGACCGGGCCGATGTGCAGCTGGCGGCCCTCGAGACCCCGACGAGTTGTCTGGTCTTGACCGGCAACTACCTGCCGCCGCCGGCCGTTCTCTCTGTGGCCGAGCAAAAAGGGGTTCCGGTGATGTTGGTCGAAGTCGATACTTTGACCGCGGTCGAGAGGACGGAGAGCTTGATAGGTCAGACTCGCGTCCACGAACAGGTCAAGCTCGACCAGATCGGTGAACGAATGAGAGAACACTTGGATTTGGATAGGCTCTGCGCTGTTTTTGACTAGCGCAGCATAACGAAAAGACGCACAAGGAGAAGTAAATGACGTTCACACTACGTTCCGCCGGCGAGAAGATAGAGATAGTCGACAAGCCGGCGGAGCTTTTCACGACCCCGCCCAATCTTGGCAATTATGAAGCGGCCTGCCGCGACTTCTCGTGGGAGCAGGCGCGGCGCGAGATAGACTGGTTTGACGAAGACCATCTCAACGCCGCTTATAATGCGGTCGACAGACATGCTGTGGGCTGGCGCAAGAATAAGGTCGCTCTTTACTGGGAGGGCGAGCGGGGCGAGGTCGAGAAGTACACCTTTCGGGAGCTGTCCCGCCTATCCAATCAACTAGCGAACGCGCTGACGGATATCGGCATCAAGAAAGGGGATCGTGTCTTTATCTTTCTGCCTCGCCTGCCCGAGCTGTACATCGCCTTCTTGGCCATTCTCAAGCTCGGGGCCGTCGCGGGGACATTGTTTGCCGCTTTTGGGCCGGAGGCGATCAAGGACCGCTTGGGAGATAGCGATGCCCGGGCCGTGGTCACGATCCCCGGATATTACGAGCGGATCGAGTCCGTCCGGGACGACCTGCCGGCGCTCAAAGATGTCATCCTGGTCGACACGCGGGGTACTGATTTTCGGCCAAAGGCCGGGGAGCACCTCTACTCGAAGATGATGGCCGAGGCCGACCACCATTTCACCCCCGCGGTGATGGCCGCCGAAGACTACGCATTCATGCTCTATACTTCCGG
>JAUWIO010000087.1 GCA_030605305.1 Actinomycetes bacterium | reverse complement strand
ATTAGCGTTGCGGGATTGCTATGCACCAGCACTAGCTCATCGCCGGCATAACGCAAGACCTTGCCGCCCGGAGTGCCGCAAAAGTCGAATTCGCAGCCTGCCCAATAACTATCGGGCCTGACCCGATCAGCAGTATTTTCTTGATATCGGTACGCTTAGGCATCTTCGCTCACATGATGCCGGATACGGACGGTGGGGCGCAAGGCAAAATATGTCACGCGACCCGCCTGATGACCATCAGCGGCCGATCGGTCTGGCGCAGGATGCTGAGCGAAACGCTGCCGTCGAGCCATTCCCTGACCATACCTCTTCCATGCGAACCCATGATGATCATCGTTGCATCTTCTTTTTCGGCCGCCGCCAGGATCCCCTGGACCGGGTCGCCCACTTCACAGATGGTCGTCGCCCGCATCTTTCGCTGCGCCAACTGCTCCGCTATCCGGCCGCAATCAATATAACAAGCATCAAGCTGCTCAAGGTTCTCGGTCTCAGTCTCCGAGCGCTTCGTATCGATCACGTGCAAGGTCACCACCTCTCCAGGCCCGATCTCGCTAAGCTCCTTCAGCTCATCCATAGCCGCGTCCGACACCTCGGTGAAATCTGTCGGAAACAATATCTTGGAAAAGCTCGCTTTGGCATAATCGTTGAGCTGCCCGGCTGCCGCCAGGTCGCTCAGCATCGAATAACGGAGCAACAAGACCGGCACGTCCGAGTGGCGAGTGACCGCCTCGGAGACACTGCCGAAAAACATCTCTTCGACCGGCAGCTTTCCATGCGAGCCCGTAATTATCAGTGAACAATCTTTGTCATCGGCAGCGCGCAGGACTTCGGTCGATGGTACGCCCTCAAGTATCTCAGGGAAGACCTTGAAGCCCGCCTCGCTCAAACGACGCTGTCTGGGTCCCAGTTTTTCCTCGATCACTTCCATTATCTTTGGAGCCACCGGCCCAGCGGTCGTTCGGCCAATATCGATCACATGGACGAGGACCACCTCTTCGACGCCCCGCCCCCTCAGGCCCGCTACATATTCCAGGACCTGATCGGCTTCGTCTGTAAAATCCGTCGGCACTAACACTCTTTTAAACATCTAGCTCCCCTCCCTAATACTCATTCGGCCAGAGCCCCGTCTTGTGCCCATCAGCTCGATGAAATCGTCAAATAGATATCTGGAATCTCGAGGGCCCGGGCTCGCTTCCGGGTGGTATTGGACCGAGAAAGCCGGTATCTCCCGGCACCGAATGCCCTCATTTGTCATATCGTTGAGATTGAGATGCGTGACCTCGACCGTATCCGGCAGTGACTCGGGATCGACGGCATAGCCATGGTTTTGTGATGTTATCTCAACGCGGCCGGTCGCGAGATTCTTGACCGGTTGATTCCCGCCCCGATGGCCGAATTTGAGCTTATACGTACGGGCCCCGAGCGCTTGACATAAGAGCTGGTGGCCCAGGCAAATGCCGAAAATGGGCTTCTTTCCCAACAGGCCCTTGATCGTGTCAACCGCATAATCGACCTCATTTGGATCTCCCGGACCGTTTGAAAGAAACACGCCGTCAGGATCATCGGCAAGTATCTCTTCGATCCCGGTCCCGGCCGGAACCCCGCGTACGGTGCAGCCCGCCTCCACCAATAGATCGATGATGCTGCTTTTGGCCCCGTAGTCGATGGCCGTGACCCTTTGCGGGCCCGTTCCCGCCTCGCGGACTCCCGTGCCCGTCACCTGTCTCACCAGTCCTTGTCCCAACAGAGCCGGCGCGTTCTTTGCCTTCTCTACCAGGCTGTTGGCAGACAGGTCTTCTGTGGAAATCACCCCTCGCATCGCCCCGACCGTCCTTATTCGTTTAGTCAACGCGCGTGTGTCTATCTCGCATATCCCAACTACTCCATAGCCCGTGAGCCACTCGCCTAAACCGCCCGTGGCCCGGTAGTTGCTGTAGGTCGCGACCCCCTCGCGGACGATAAATCCATTCGCTTGCGGTTTAGCCGACTCGTAGTCGTCATCATTGACGCCGTAGTTCCCGATCATCGGATAAGTCAGGGTCACCAATTGGCCGGCATATGAAGGGTCTGTCAGGATCTCCTGATAGCCGGTCATGCTGGTATTGAAGACGACTTCCCCGCTCACTTCACCGGCGGCGCCGTATGAGAGGCCTTCGTAGACCGTGCCGTCTTCCAGTGCTAAAATCGCCTTTTTCACACCAACTCACCCTCTCTCACTATAAGTTTCCCATCTTTTATCACGTGTGTGGCCGCTCCCCGCAGTTCCCGGCCAAGAAATGCGCTATTCGTTGACCTGGATACAAAGAACGCTTCATCAACCTTTACCTTAGCCTTAGTGTCGATCACAGTTACATCAGCTGCTGCGCCCAGAGCGATAGAGCCGCGATCTAAGCCGAGCACGGCCGCCGCTCCACTGGTGAGAGTAGCGAACACTTGGATCAATCGCTGGTCGTCATCGACGAGCTCGGTCAGGACGACCGGCAACGTTGTCTGGAGACCAATGGTGCCGAATGGGGCCGACTCGAACTCCACCTCTTTTTCATGCCGGGCGTGCGGCGCGTGATCGCTGGCGATCGCGTCGAAGGTGCCATCCCAGACACCTTCGACCACGGCTTGACGGTCGGCCTCTGACCGCAGCGGCGGATTCATCTTGAAGTTGGTGTCGTAGTCACTGAGCGCTTCATCCGTCAAAGCCAGGTGGTGAGGCGTACAGTCGGCCGTCACCGGTAGACCCTTGGCCTTCGCCGCCCGGATCAATTCCGTCGCGGCCGCCGTCGACAAGTGGGTTATATGGCCCCGCGCGCCCGTCATCTGCGCCAACAGAATATCTCTGGCGACCATCACGGCTTCGGCTTGCGCCGGTATGCCCGCTAAGCCGAGTCGGGTGGCCGTTTCCCCTTCATTCATGACCCCGTCTCCGGAGAGGGCCAAATCTTCGGCGTGGCTGATGATCGGCCGCTCCAAGGCCAGGCTGTACTCAAGCGCCGCGCGCATCATAGCGCTATCGCTGACCGGGCGTCCGTCGTCCGAAAAGCCCACCGCGCCCGCCGCCGCCATATCGGCCAAGTCGGCCAGGCGCTCACCGGCAAGTCCGGCTGTGACAGCGCCGACGACCTTGATATCGATAGGCGCCAAGGCCGCTTTTTCCAGAACATAGTCGAGGACCGCCCGTGAATCGATGACCGGCGTCGTGTTGGGCATGCAGACTATGGTCGTGAAGCCGCCCCGGGCCGCGGCCCGCGCCCCACTCTCAATTGTCTCCGTATCCTCGCGGCCGGGTTCCCGCAAATGAACATGGAGATCGATCAGCCCCGGGACGACCAGCAGACCCTGGGCATCGATGACCTCAGGTTCAGCGGCCTTGGATAGCTTATCGACCACTTTTCCGTTCTCGATCAATATGTCTGCAATCTCGTCGCGGCCACTCTTGGGATCGATGACCCGCCCGCCGGTTATCGAAAGAGAGCTCAAGAGACGACATCTCCCAGTATTTGATAGAAGACAGCCATCCGAACCGCGACGCCGTTGGACACTTGCTCCGTTATCAGGCTATTCTCGCCATCGGCGACATCGGCGGAAATCTCGATACCGCGATTCATCGGACCCGGATGCATGACCAGGCAGCCCGGTTTTGCCCGGTTTAACCGCTCGCGATTGAGGCAGTAGGTCCGGGCGTACTCCCGTTCGGAAAACATATGGTCGGATAGTCTTTCACGCTGAATGCGCAACAGGTAGACGACATCCACCGAGTCCAGCACATCATCGAGTGAGTACGATATTGAGCAGCCTAGGGCTTCGAGACCCTTCGGCGACCACATCGGGGGGGCGACGGCCGTCACTTCGGCCCCCAAACGTCCCAGCAGCATTATCAGCGACCGCGCGACCCCACTGGGGAGGATGTCCCCCACCACCGCTACCATAAGGCCGGATTTCTTCTTCAGCCTGTTTTGAATAGTCAGCGCATCGAGCAACGCCTGAGTCGGGTGCTCGTGCGCCCCGTCCCCGGCATTGATGACCGGCGGCTCGATATATTCCGCCAGTTTGTGCGCCGCCCCTGCGGCCCAATGTCTGACCACGACGGCATCGACCTGCATCGCCTCGATAGTCTTCGCCGTGTCCTTGAGGGACTCGCCCTTTTTGAAACTACTGCCGGCCCCGGAGAGGTTTATCACATCCGCGCTGAGGCGCTTTCCGGCTATCTCAAACGAGGTCCTGGTCCTGGTGCTCGGCTCCAAGAAGAGATTTATGATCGTGCGCCCGCGCAAGGCCGGTACCTTCTTGATAACCCGCTCGGAAACATCGGCGTAAGTGGCCGCGCTCTCTAGCAAGGAGCTGATGTCGCCGTCGCTCAGGTCGGCGATGGATATCAAATCATGGCTGGATAGCGGCAAACTAGCCCCTTTTTATTTCCACGGCGTCGTTCCCATCTTCTTCGTTGACGTGCACGCTGACCTTCTCTTTAAGTGATGTCGGTACACTTTTCCCGACAAAATCAGCCCGGATCGGCAATTCCCGGTGACCCCGGTCTATCAGGCAGGCGAACTGAATGGTCTTTGGGCGTCCATAATCTATGACCGCATCCATGGCGGCCCGAATCGATCTACCCGTGAAGAGGACGTCGTCGCAGAGGATGATGTCCTTGCCGTTGATATCAAACTGGATGTCTGTCCCGGCTACCTGGGGATGCGGATTAGTAGAGATATCGTCTCGATAAAAGGTTATGTCAAGCTCCCCGACCGGACACTCGACTTGCTCGATATCGCGGATCTTGGCCTGCAGCCTCTTGGCTATATGCACCCCGCGCGTACGCACGCCGACCAGGCCGACATTCTCCACGCCGCGGTTGCGCTCGATTATTTCGTGAGCTATCCGCGTCAGCGCTCGGCGCATGGCCGCCTCGTCCATTATTTGAGAATCGCCGCTCGTCATCTGCTTACCTCCAGTTTTTGGCATAAAAAAAGCTCTCGGCCCGCGCGACACAAGAGATTAAGATAGCAGCTTATGTTGTTAT
>JAUWIO010000093.1 GCA_030605305.1 Actinomycetes bacterium | reverse complement strand
TCCCTCGAAGCACTCCCTGCCGATCGTCGAATCGACGCTGGACGGGATCATCGACCGGCGCCTCGATATCCGCTGGGCGTCATATCTGCGCATCGATAATTTCACCCCGTCTTTGACGCATAAAATGGTCGAGTCGGGCCTTAGGCAGTTGCGGCTGTCGATCACTTCCGGTTCTCCACAGATCATCAAGGGGTTGAAGATCGGGATGCGACTCGACAATTTCTACCGGTCTTGCCGCTTTCTGGTCGACGCGGGCTATGAGGGACAGATCAATCTGGACCTATCCTTGAATGCACCCGGAGAGACGCCGGAAACGATCTTAGAGACGATCGAGACGGTGGAGAAGATCGCCTCGATCTTCAAGCCCGGCCAGGTCAGGCCCTTCATCATCTTCCTGGCGGTCCAGCCGAAGACTAAACTTGCCGACTATGCGGTTTCCAAGGGGTATCTGAAGCCTGATTTTGACCCCCTCGCGCTGAGCCCTTTTACGATCAAGGGTCTCATCCACAATCCGGCCCCGCTAGGCAGGCCGATAGGGAGGGCGGTCATGGACGCGATGGAAAACCATCCCGACAATGTCGGTTGGTCTGTCCTGAACGAACTAAAGGAATTATACTCGAGCTGATTTTCTCCGAAAGCAATATTGCTTCCCTGTTGACCAGCTATTCCCTTTAAGGTATAAACATCTAGCTCGTTAGGAAACGGTATGTAGTAGACAGCTTCGGCCTTTTTCCAAAAGGTCGGGGCTGTTTTTGTTTGTGGGTCGTTGCTTAAAGAATGGAGCAAAAGCTTGATCGCACTTAGCACGCAAGAGATCAAAACGAATATATTGAGCGGACTGACTGTGGCGTTGGCCATGGTGCCGGAGGCCATAGCGTTTGCCTTGGTGGCTCAAGTCGCACCCCTGGTCGGCCTGTACGCGGCCTTCATTGTTGCGCTGATCACATCCGGCTTCGGCGGCCGGCCGGGGATGATATCCGGAGCGACGGGGGCGCTGGCGGTGGTCTCGGTGTCACTGGTGGTTACGCATGGAGTGGAGTACTTGTTCGCCGCCGTCGTGTTGATGGGCCTGTTGCAGTTGTTATTCGCCCTTGGACAGCTGGGCAAGTTCATTCGCATGGTGCCGCATCCGGTTATGCTCGGCTTCGTTAACGGACTGGCCATAGTGATCTTTGTCGCGCAGTTCGAGCACTTTAAAGTGGCCGTCCCCGGGGGGACTCATACGTGGATGACGGCCTCGGCGCTCTATGTCATGGGCGCATTGATCGCTTTGACCGTAGCAATAATCTACCTGCTGCCTCGATTAACAAAAGCTCTGCCCGCCACGCTGATCGGCATTGTCGTCGTTTCCGGCTTAGTGGCGGTAATGGGTATCGATAGCAAGACCGTCGGCGACCTCGGCTCGATAGCCGGAGGCCTACCCGTTTTCCACCTACCGAACGTACCGTTCAATCTGGAGACATTGAGAATAGTCTTTCCTTATTCACTAATCCTGGCGGCCGTCGGCCTTATCGAGTCGCTGCTGACGCTCAACCTGGTAGACACCATGACCGATACGCGCGGCCGGCCGAACCGCGAGTCGATGGCACAGGGTTTTGCCAATGTCGTCACCGGGTTTTTTGGCGGTATGGGCGGGTGCGCCATGATCGGACAGAGCATGATCAATGTGAACGCCGGAGCGCTCAAGCGGCTGTCCGGTATAGCAACAGCGCTGTTTCTTCTCTCATTCATGCTCTTTGGGTCATCGCTTATCGAGAGCATCCCGCTGGCCGCATTGATCGGTGTCATGTTCGTCGTGGCCGAAAAGACCTTTGAGTGGGGGAGCCTGCAGGTATTACACAAGGTGCCGCGCTCCGACGCGTTCATCGTGGTCGCGGTCACGATCGTAACGGTCTTCACCGATCTGGCGATAGCCGTCATTCTCGGTGTCATTATCGCTGCTTTGGTATTCGCTTGGGAGCATGCCAAGCATATCAACGTGAAGACCTACAGCGACGAAAAGGGTTGGAAGGTCTACGAGCTTGAGGGATCGCTCTTCTTTGCCTCGGTCGCTGAATTCCAGACCCTCTTCTCTCCCAATGACGATCCCGACCAGGTAGTAGTGGAGTTTCGCCGCGCCAGAGTGGTAGATCATTCCGCGCTGGAAGCTATTGACGCCCTCGCCTCCCGTTACGAAAAAGCCGGAAAATCTCTACATTTACGCCATCTCAGCCCTGATTGCCTCGAGCTATTGAGCAAGGCCAGAGGGATGGTCGAGGTGAACGTCCTCGAGGATCCACACTATCGCGTTGCCGACGATATGGCCGGTTAGTCGCGGCAGTGATTCCCCCCTGCGCAGGTGATATGATAAAATATAGGCCGCTGAATTCACGCTTATTAATGATCGCTTAACGGAGGGTCTTATGGCCGAAGAAGAACTTTTTGTCCCCAAATGGATAGCCTGGGAGACGACCGGGCGCTGCAACCTGAATTGCGTCCATTGTCGCTGTGACGCCAGCATGGAGGCGGGCCAGGGCGATCTGGATACGGCGGCGGCCAAGGCGATCCTCGATGACATCGCCGGTTACGCAAAGCCCGTATTGGTCCTCTCGGGCGGCGAGCCGCTGATGCGTAAAGATATCTTCGAGATCGCCGCATATGGTACGGAAAAAGGGTTAAGGATGTGCATGGCCACGAACGGTACGCTCATCAACGACCGGATCTGCGAACAGATGAAAGAGAGTGGCATCCGCATGGTCTCGCTCAGTCTCGATGGTTCGACTCCCGAAATCCACGACGACTTCCGAAGCCAAAAAGGCGCGTTTGCCGGCACGATGCGGGGGATCGACTACCTCAAGAAGCACGAGATTCCCTTCTTGATCAATTCGAGTTTTACCAAGCGGAACCAGGAAGACATCCCGAACGTCTATAAAGTGGCGAAAGCAGCGGGAGCGACCGCCTGGTACATGTTTATGGTCGTACCCACGGGGCGCGGCGAGGACATCATGAACGAACTTGTTTCCGCCGACGACTACGAAGAGATACTCGACTGGCACTTCCATCAGGAGATGGAGGAGCCGGAGATGATGATGCGGCCGACTTGTGCGCCGCATTACTACCGGATAACACTGCAGAAAACCAAGGAAGAGGGGGCCGCCTATGAGCGCCGGAGCCTGTCCTTTTCGACCGGCGGCTCAAAAGGCTGTATCGCCGCTCAAGTCATCGCTTTGATCACTCAGGACGGGGATGTTCAGCCGTGCAGTTACTTTCCGCGCAGCGCCGGCAATCTGAAGGAGAAGTCGTTCAAGGAGATATGGGAAGACTCAGAGTTGTTTCGTTCGCTTCGTGACTTCAAGAGCTACAAAGGACGTTGCGGCGAGTGTGAGTATATCAGTGTTTGCGGCGGTTGCCGGGCCAGGGCGGACGCCGTCTATGGCGACTACTTGGCTGAGGAGCCGTTTTGCAATTACGTGCCGTTTAAGATGAGAAAAAGAGAAGGAGCCGAGAGTGCCTAGAGTTTCACCGCTTGAGTACCGTTTCATCCGCGCCTGTCGCGGCGAGGACGTCGATGCCACCCCGATCTGGATAATGAGGCAGGCCGGTCGCTACCTGCCGGAATATCGGGCCATCAGAGAGAAAGTGTCGTTTTTGGAACTCTGCAAGACACCTGAACTGGCGGCACAAGTCACCATCCAGCCGCTGGATATCCTCGGCGTAGACGCGGCCATCCTGTTCTCCGATATTTTGATCCCGGTCGAGGCCATGGGTATGCCGCTCGATTTCGATCCCGGTCCCAAGCTCGAATTCACGATTCGCAACATGGCCGATGTGGAGAGGCTGAAGAAGCCCGATCCAGAGGAAGACATGGGCTTTGTTCTGGACACCATTCGCATCCTCGCCGACGAACTCGATGGCCGGGTGCCGTTGATCGGTTTTTCCGGGGCCCCTTTTACGATGGCCAGCTACATGGTCGAGGGCGGCAGTTCTTCAAACTTCTTGAAGCTGAAATCGCTCATGTTCCAGGAGCCGAAGGTCTGGCACGCGCTGATGGAAAAGGTCTCCGATACGCTCATCACCTACCTGAACGCCCAGAAAAAAGCCGGGGCTCTGGCCTTGCAGATATTTGACAGCTGGGGCGGCATACTTTCGCCGCGCGACTATAAAGAGTTCGCTCTCCCGTACAGCAAGAAAGTCATCGAGGCTATCCAAGATGTCGACATACAGATAATCCACTTCGTTCAAGGGAATCCGGCGCTGTTGCCGCTAGTGGCTTCTGCCGGTAGCGATGTCGTCGGTGTTGATTGGCGCATAGAGATCGATGAGGCCCGCGGCATGGTCGGCGACGAGCAGGCGGTCCAGGGCAACCTCGATCCATGCGCTTTATTCTTGACGCCGGAGCAGATAGAGGACAGAGCTCGCGATATTCTCGAGCGGGCCGGCACAAAAAGGCATATCTTCAATCTTGGCCATGGTATTTTGCCGCCGACTCCGGTCGAGAACGCCAAGGCACTGGTCGATGCGGTCCATCGGATAAGCGCCGCGATGAACTATCACTTCTAATAAGGCGTGACGGGAGAGAAGATAGACCCTAACAAACCGTTCGCA
Source organism: Actinomycetes bacterium (assembly GCA_030605305.1). Lineage (GTDB taxonomy): Bacteria > Actinomycetota > Aquicultoria > CAJVYJ01 > JAUVQD01 > DAOUYN01. Next base: position 300 of record JAUWIO010000093.1, on the reverse strand, counting down.
TTAATATTGATGAATCTTGGCGGCCCCGATTCGTTGGCGGCGATAAGGCCATTTCTCGTCAACCTTTTCTCGGACCGGCAGATAATCAAGTTGCCGATGCAGCCGCTGCTGGCCAGATTGATCGCCAGAGGGCGCGCTAAGAAGGTGGCGGCCCGTTATGAGGTGATCGGCGGCGGTTCGCCGATCGTGCGCCTCACCCGCGACCAGGCTGAAGAAACGGCAGAGGTACTTGCGAAAGCAGGCTACGACTGCCGGGCGTATGTGGGGATGAATTACTGGCATCCGTTCATCAAGGACGCT
>JAUWIO010000293.1 GCA_030605305.1 Actinomycetes bacterium | reverse complement strand
CTGTCCGATATCGAAGCGGCCGCCCGGCTTGAAACCGTAGGCCCGAATTCTCTTGGCGAATCTGTGACCAAGGGCCCCGCCGCTATCCTCTTCGATCAATTCAAAGATTTTATGATCGGCGTCCTGTTGGCGGCCGCCGTCATCTCCGGCTTCATCGGGGAGATCCAGGACACGCTGGTCATCTTGGTCATCGTCGTGCTAAATGCCATCATCGGGTTCGTCCAAGAGTACCGCTCGGAAAAAGCGATGGAGGCCCTGAGAGGGATGTCCGCGCCCCGGGCCACGGTCCTGCGAGGCGGAACGCGGAGCGTGATCGACGCGGCCGAGCTGGTCCCGGGCGACATAGTCGAGATCGACTCCGGAGCAGTTGTCCCGGCCGACCTGCGGCTTCTGGAAACAGCCGGCCTTATGGTCGACGAATCGGCCTTGACCGGCGAATCGGTGTCCGCAGACAAGAGAGCCGATACACTGCCCGACGAAGAACTGGCCTTGGGCGACCGTATCAATCTCGCCTATTCGGGCACCATAGTGACCGGCGGTCATGCCGCCGGTGTCGTTGTCAGCACGGGGACGCATAGCCAGCTCGGGCGGATCGCCGACCTTGTAGAAACACAAGAATCGCGGACGCCGCTGCAAAAACGGCTGGCCCGGTTCGGCCGAACTCTGGCATTGGTCGTTCTCGCGGGCAGCGCCGTCGTCTTCTTGACCGGCGTCACTAGGGGCGAAGACCCCTCGCTCATGCTGCTGACAGCCATCAGCCTGGCTGTCGCCGCTATCCCTGAAGCGCTCCCGGCGGTGGTAACGATCTCTCTAGCTCTTGGGGCCCAGCAGCTAGCCAGGAATAAAGCCTTGATACGCCGCCTACCTGCCGTGGAGACCCTCGGTTCAGTCACTTACATCTGCTCGGACAAGACGGGCACACTGACAAAAAACGAGATGACAGCGACCGAGATCTACGCCGAAGGCCGCCTGCTCACTGTCGAACAATCCGGCGCCGGCGTCACTTTGCGGGAAAATGGGAAAACCGTCGATGCGGCCGATCCGGAATTTCAGCTGTTTTGGGCCGGCCTACGATCGTCCAACAACGCGTCGGTGGAAGCGGTAGAGACCGAAAACCCCATCGCCATCGGCGAACCGACCGAAGTGGCGCTGGCACTGCTCGGACGCCGGGCGGGGCCGGAGCCGCCCTGGGCAAGAGTCAGCGAGGTCCCTTTCGATTCGAACAGAAAGAGGATGACGACGGTTCATCATTCGTCGGAGCGTTTTATCAGCTTCACCAAGGGCGCCTTCGATGTCCTTTTCGCCCGGACCACAGCCGTCTGGGCCGAGACTACGGTGATCGAGCTGCCCGAGGCCGAGCGAGAAAAGATCGAAGCAACTGCTGAAAAGATGGCCGCCGACGGCCTGAGGGTCCTGGCACTGACCTGCCGCTTTTGGCCGCAAGAGCCCGATATCGACGATCCGGCCCTGGAGCAGGGACTCGTCCTTCTCGGCCTGGTCGGGTTGATGGATCCACCGCGCGCCGAAGCGGTCAGGGCCGTCGAGCTGAGCAAACACGCGGGAATCACGCCCGTGATGATAACCGGCGACCACCCGGCGACCGCTTTACGCATCGCG
>JAUWIO010000195.1 GCA_030605305.1 Actinomycetes bacterium | reverse complement strand
GATCGTCTTTTAAGGCTTTCGTTCTAGTCACAGCCCTGGCGCAAGGGATGTCGCCAAACAAAGTCTTCAGCGGGAGCTCCCCGCAGAGTTTCCCGATCGATCGCGGCTACAGCTGGTCCGTCAAGAACTTCGGCGGGGCCGGGTAGGGCCCCCTACCGGTGCGGGACGCGACGGTCAAGGCGGTAAAAACGATCTGCGCGCGGCTCGTAATGGAAGGGGGCGCAGGCAAGGTAGCGCGCACGGCCAGGGAGATGGGCATCAAGTCGCCGGTAGACTCACTGCCGGCCATCGCCCTCAGAGGACTGTCCCGGGGAGTATCCCCGCTCGACATGGCAGCCGCATATGGGACTCTCGCCAACAACGGTCAACAAGTCGATACTACGCCGATCACTAAGATCACGAAGCTGGACGGAACGGTCGTCTATGAAGCCAATCCGGCCTCCAAGCAGGTACTCGACCCAAATGTGGCCGCCCAGGCCAACGAGATACTGCAGCAAGTAGTTCAGCGCGGCACCGGGACCCGGGCAAACATCGGCCGCCCCGCCGCCGGGAAGACCGGAACGTCAGAAAACCTCGCCGATGCGTGGTTCGTCGGCTACACGCCGCAACTGGCAACCAGCGTCTGGGTCGGCTATCCGAAGTCGAAGGTACCGATGAACAGCGTCCACGGTATCTCGGTGACCGGCGGCAGTTTTCCAGCCCAAATATGGCGGGCTTTCATGTCATACGCGCTAAGAAACACGCCGCCAACGGCCTTCGTCGCCCCCATGGGCAAGGAGCGGCCGAAACCGCAGAGCGTTCCGCGCCAGCCGGTGACAGTCGCGCCGGTGGTTCCGCCACCGCCTCCGGAGGAACCTGAGGCACCTGAAACTCTAGAAGATACACCTGAACCGGAGATCCCCGAACCTATCGAGGAGCCTGAGTCCAAGCCTGCGCCCGAAAAGAAACCTAAGCCGCAACCCCCGCCGATCCCGGCGCCGAACCCGAAGCCAACACCCCTCCCGGCCCCGGCGCCGCCGGGCGATGCCGCTACCGGCTAAAAGAGGCTACTGCCACACTGGAGAGATCATATGAGCCCTGACCTTGAGAATACTGAAAGATTCCGGAGTACGCTGGAACGTCTGGCCGACGACCTCGCGGTCGAAGCGGGAGACCCGCCCGGTCAATTCAGAACCGCCGGGAGCGCCGAAGAAACAGCGGGTCTGCTCGATTCGGCCCTGCAAGACCTGGCTTGGGGGCGACGGCGGCAGATACTTGAAGCTCTGCGCCGCCTGCACCATGGTTCCTACGGCATCTGTACCGGTTGCGGCCGGCCGATAGACGAAGAACGGCTAGAGATACTCCCGGAGGCCGGGTTCTGTGGCGCCTGTCAGCGGGAACGTGAAGCAGGGGCCGAGGCGAGATTTAAAGAGGTCCAAAGCGACGAGGAGTATGTTTAGAGGACGACCCGTCGGATTTCTTCGAGCGAGACGATCCCCCGGCGCGCCTTGATGATGCCGTCGTGATAAAGAGTGCGCATGCCTTCCTTGACCGCCTGTTCCTTCAGTTGTGCGCTTGAAGCCCGGCTGACACAGAGACGGTTGATCTCTTCTGATATCGTCATGAATTCAAAGAGACCGATCCGGCCTTTATAGCCTGAGTGACCGCACTTACGGCAACCGACCGGCTGATAGAAGGTCTCCCGTTCCTCGTCGGTCTCGACATCCAGCAAAGCGAGATCGGCCTTGGTGTACTCGATCTCCTTCTTGCAGCTCTCGCAGAGTACGCGGGCCAAGCGCTGAGCCAGCACGCCTCGAATCGATGACGTGACCAGGAACGGATCCACCCCCATGTCGATCAGACGAGTGATGGCGCTCGGCGCATCATTAGTGTGAAGACTTGAAAGGACCAAGTGCCCCGTCATCGCTGAACGAACGGCCATCTGGGCTGTTTCGAGATCTCTGACCTCGCCGACCATGATGATATCCGGGTCAGCTCTGACGATGGCCCGAAGTCCGGCCGCGAAATCGACTCCGGCTTTGCGGTTTATCTGCATCTGGGTCACCCCGGCGAGAGCGTACTCGACCGGGTCCTCGATGGTGATGATCTTTTTGGCCCTGGTATTCAGTTCCATCAAGGTCCCGTAAAGGGTCGTTGTCTTGCCGCTGCCGGTCGGACCCGTATTGATCACGGCGCCAAATGAGCGCTTAAACGCGTCCCTGTATGACTTCAAAATATCGTCTTCCAGCCCGAGTTCGGCCAGTTTAATCGTGCCGGAACTGCCGCTCATCAGCCTGATAGTCAGATTCTCGCCGTGCGTGGTCGGCAGCGAAGCCACCCGTAGCTGGACCCGAGCGCCATCGACATTAATAGCCACCCGCCCATCCTGCGGTTGGCGTCTTTCAGCGATATCCATACCGCTCATGATCTTGAACCTGGAAACCAACAAGGCGCGCAAGTTGATAGGGATCGTCATCTCCTCGTGCAAGACTCCGTCGATCCGATATCTGACTTTTACGTCCCGTTCCTCGTTCTCTATATGAACATCGCTGGCCCGCATCTTGAAGGCTTGAGTCAATATCTCATTAGCCAATTTCACGACCGGGGCATCTTCGCCGATCGGCATCTCATCTAGCTCGACGAGCGGACCGTCACCCCGCCCTTCATGGTCGGAGGCGTCCAATAACACCTTCTTGAGACTCGTCGACCCCCCGACAAACTCAGTGATGGCCGTGTCAATAGCGCTCTCGGTAGCCACTATCAATTCCACTCTCTTGCCGGTCGCCACCTGCACGGTGTCGATAGCGTAAACATCGAGGGGGGTTGCCATCGCCACCAGCAGCTTACCGCCGACAAAACCGATCGGCAGCATCTTATAGCGGCGGGCGGTTTCTTCGGTTATC